>CAYTJS010000010.1:0-27031 GCA_964438115.1 uncultured Iamiaceae bacterium | reverse complement strand
CCGCAGGCCAGGGCGATGGCGATCATCACCCGCTGGCGCATGCCGCCGGAGAGCTGGTGCGGGTACTCCTTCACCCGCTGGGCGGGCTCGGGGATCCCGACCGAGCGCAGCAGGGCCACGGCGGTCTCGCGGGCCTCGACCTTGTCCATGTCGAGGTGGTGGCGCAGCGACTCGGTGATCTGCTCGCCGATCTTCATCACGGGGTTGAGCGAGGTCATCGGGTCCTGGAAGACCATCGACATCTCGGTACCCCACAGCCCCCGCATGGCGTCGGCGCCGTGCCCCACCAGCTCGGTGCCCTCGTAGCGGGCGCTGCCCTCCCGGTGGACGTTGCGGCTGGGGAGCAGGCCCATGATCGAGCGGGACAGGATGGTCTTGCCCGAGCCGGACTCGCCCACCACGCCGAGGGTGCGCCCCCGCTCCAACGTGAAGCTGACCCCGTCCACGGCCCGCACGGGGCCGGCGGCGGTGAGGAAGTGGGTGCGCAGGTCCTCGACGGCGAGCAGCGGCGTGCCGGCGTCGACGTCGGAGCGGGTGAGGACGACCTGCTTGCGGGCCATCAGACGTTGATCTCCTTGACGTCGAAGTACCGGCGGAGCTGGTCGCCCACGTAGTTGAAGGAGAGCAGCGTCAGGAACATCACCCCGCAGGGGAACAGCGAGATCCACGGGGCCGTCTCGAGGTTGGCCCGACCCTGCTCGATGAGGTTGCCCCAGGTGGCGGTGGGGGAGGAGACCGAGAGGCCCAGGAAGGACAGCGCCCCCTCGGCCACGATCACGATGGCGATGGCGATGAGGGCGAAGGCGGCCATCGGGGGCAGCACGTTGGGCAGGATCTCGCGGACCAGGATGCGGCTGTCGCGGGCCCCGAGGGCGCGGGAGGCCGTCACGAACTCCCGTTGGGCGTACGTCAGGGTCGCCGCCCGGGTGATCCGGGCCAAGGACGGTACGGCCAGGATGGTGAGCACCAGGGTGACGGTGCCCGTCGAGGCGTTCTGGGTGCCGGGCTCGGACAGGAACGTCACCAGGGCCAGGGCCAGGATCAGGGCGGGGAAGGCCAGCATGATGTCCATGGCCCCGATCACGATGCGCTCGTAGGCCTTGCCGAAGTAGCCGGCGGTGAGCCCGAGGGTGCCACCGATCACGAAGCCGAAGGCCACGGCGGCGACGCCGATGAACAGCGACACCCGGGCGCCCCAGATGACCCGGGAGAAGACGTCGCGGCCGATGTCGTCGCCGCCGAACCAGAACTCGGCCGACGGCGACGCCTTGAGGGCGGCGGCGTCGCTGACGTTGGGGTCCTTCACGAACGGCAACCAGGGGGCGAGCACGGCCAGGGTGATGAGCACGGCCAGCCAGGCCACGGCCAGCCAGAAGCCGAGCCCCAGCCTCTTCTCGACCCGCTCCGGGCTGTCGTCGGGGGTGGCGACGGCGTCGAAGCGGGCCTCGGCGGCCGGGGCCGCGAAGATCGCCTCCTCGTCGGGGTGGATCTCAGGCAAGTGCGCGGGCATGGCGGATCCTCGGGTCGAGCAGGGCGTACAGGATGTCCACGAAGAAGTTCACGACGACGAAGCCCACGGCCACGATGACGATGGCGCCCTGCACCACCAGGTAGTCACGGGTGAAGATCGACTCGACGATCAGGCTGCCCAGACCGGGAATGGCGAAGATGCGCTCGATCACGATCGTGCCGCCGATGAGCTGGCCGATGGTGATGGCGGCGACCGTCAGCAGCGAGAAGCTCGACGGGCGCAGGGCGTGGCGCAGCAGGATGCGGCGGGTGGGCATGCCCTTGGCCCGGGCCACCCCGATGTAGTCCTCCTGCAGCGTCGAGATCATGTCGGTGCGCAGCAGCCGCATGAACACGGCGATCTGACCCAGGGCCAGGGCCAGGCAGGGCAGCACCAGTCGCCGGAAGTGCTCGACGGGGTCCTCGGAGAAGGGCACGTAGCCCGTCGCCGGCAACCAGCCGAGCTCGATGGCGAACAGATAGACCAGCAGGACGGCGATGATGAAGTTGGGGATCGACAGGAAGCCGAAGGCCACCGTGTTGGCCGACTTGTCGAACCACGAGTCCGCCTTGTAGGCGGTCAGCACCCCGAGCGGGATCGCCACCGTCAACGAGAACAGGATCGACCAGAACATGATCTGCAGGGTGGGCGTGATCCGCTTCCCCAGCAGGTCGTCGACGGGGACGTTGCGGATGAGCGAGTCCCCCAGGTCGCCGGTGACGGCGTCGCCCAGCCACTGGACGTAGCGGACGGGGAGGGGGTCGTCGAGGTTCTGCTCCTCGCGGAACGCCTGGATCTGCTCCTCGTCGGCCCCGATGCCCAGGGCGGCCACCTCGGGACCGCCGGGCAGGAGGTTGAGGAGCAGGAACGTGAGGAAGGTCACCAGGAAGAGGACGACCACCAACTGGCCGACCTTCTGGAGGATGTATCTCACGTCCCTGCTCCTCGTCCCCTCGTCGTCGTCGTTCAGGCCGGCCGGCTCAGTTGCCGCCGCCGGTGGCGTCGTCCACCCAGATCTGGGGGAGGTTCACCGACCCGGTGAAGCCGATGCCGCTCACGGCGGACTCGGTGCCGTCGGGCATGACCACCGGGGTCTGCAGACCGTGCACCCGGTCCCGGAAGGCGATCGACCACACGACCCAGTTCGTCCAGATGTTGTACACCTGCTCGGCGAAGCGCCGGTTGATGGCCTCGGCGGCCGCTTGGCGCTCGGCGTCGTCGGTGCTGGTCCGGATGGTGTTGAGGCTCTCGTCGATGACGTCGTCGTCGATGCGACCGAAGTTCAGCCCGATGGCACCGATGTCGGCGGCGTTGCCGCCGGTCCACCAGACCTCCTGGGTGTCGGGGTCCCAGCCGCCGTGGTTGCGCCAGCCGAAGGCCTCGAAGTTGCCCACCAGGGCCTGGGAGATGAACTCACCCTGCTCGATCTGGTCGAGGGTGACGTCCATGCCGGCCGCCTCCCAGAAGCTGCGATAGAGCTCCGCGGTCTGGAGGTTGAAGGGGTCGTTGGCCGACTTGTAGGCGATCTCGATGGGACCGTTCTCGGCTTCGTACTCCTCGACGAGGGCCTGGGCCTCCTCGAGGTTGAAGGTGGGAAAGCCGCTGTCCTCGAGGTAGCCGATCGAGCCGGGGGAGAAGGGCCCGTTGGCCACCTGGAAGGCGCCGGCGTTGCGGGCCTCGTTCTGGACCTCCTGGTTGAAGGCGAGGGCCATGGCCCGGCGCACCCGGACGTCGCTCACGTCGGCGTCGGGGTTGCCCACGTTGATGAGGACGTAGCCCGTCTCCTGGCGCTGGTCCAGTTCGAGGAGGTTGATGGTGCCGGCGTCGGCGGCTTCGCGCAGGTTGACGAGGGCATCACCGCCGGAGTCGTGGGCGATGTCGACGTCACCGGCGATGACCGCGTTCTGGCGGGTCTGGGTCTCGGGCTGGATCAGGAAGTTGATCTCGTCGAGGTACGGATACGGCTGGCCGTCGGGGGCCTCCAGCCAATAGTCCTCGTTGCGGACCATCCGGAAGTTGGCGCCGGGGTTGTACTCGGCGAACTCGAAGGGGCCGGTGCCGACGGGCTCGGCCGGGCTGGCGTCACCGGCGTCGACGGCGGCCAGCCACGTGGGGGAGGCGACGTAGCCGGGCTGGCCGGCCAGGAAGAGCGGGAAGTGGGTCCAGGGCCGGGCCAGGGTGACCACCAGGCTGTCGCCCTGGATCTGCTGGTCCTGGATGTCGTTGAAGACGTTGCCCACCAGCACCGAGTCGCGCATGCGCTCGAAGTGGGTGTTCAGGGCCTCGACGTCCCACGGCGTGCCGTCGTGGAACGTGACGCCCTGGCGCGGGGTCAGCGTCCACTCGGTGAAGTCGGCGTTGGGCTCGAAGGACTCGAGCAGCATCCCGTGGACCTCACCGTCGGCGTCGGGCCAGGTGAGGGTGTCGTAGACGCCCTTGATGGTCTGGTGGCACGAGACGGCGCACACCATGGCCGAGGGCGTCCAGGGGCTGGACGTGTCGGCCTCGATCGAGAAGGTGACCGAGCCGCCGCGCTGGGGCTCGACCCCCTCGTCGGGGTCGGTCGAGCCCTCGGAGTTCTCACCCCCGCCCTGCTCGCCGTCGCCGCTGCCGCCGTCGTCGCCGCCACCGCAGGCTGCGGCCACCAGGCCGAAGACCAGCAACAGCGCCGCCATCCGCAGCAACCAACGTCGTGTGGACCTACTCGTCATGGTGCTCCCCTGTCCATGGTCGACTCGAGCGCGGGGTCGACCTGGTGTCTCCCCCGTGTGACGGCCGACACAGTAGACCGCTCGCGCGCGGTCGTGGGACGCGGGCCGCGATGGGGGCCCCTCAGCGCCGTCGTGGGGGGTGGTGGCGGGGCCGAGGGGCCCGCCACCACGGACGGCGCCGGGAGCCGCGCCCGGGTCCGGCGGACCTCACCCGGGCCCCACCCGGGCCCCGATCTGGGGACAGGGTTGGGGACAGGAGGTGGATTTCCGGCCGGCCCCTGGGGATCTCGCGAAATCGCTTGACCGACCGACGGGGGCGGCGCGAAGGTCACCCCACGCCGCTCGGGAGGACCGGAGCGGTCGGAGGCACCGGAGGTTCGTCCGCCGGGGTCGCCGATCACCGGTCGGAACGGGCGGAACAGGGTCGGAGCCGGACCCGCTCCCCGAGAGGGGGGCGGAGGAGCCGCCCGGTGGCCTTCGGGTCGCCGGATGGGCGAGGCGCCGAGCCGACCATCGAGGCCCCGAGGAGTTGACCGGTTCGCCGGGAGGCTACTCGGGGCCTCGTGCCGTTCTCCGGTGAACGGCGGTCCCGGCGGGGTGGGCCGGGACCCGCCCCGCACCGCGATGAGCCGTGCGCCGAAGCGCCGGCAACGCAGCCCTACGCCCGGAAGGCGGCGTACTCGCGGGCGAAGCCGAGGACGGTGTCGACGTAGGCCTGGCTGTGGTTGTAGGCGTGGACGGCCCGGGACTGGTTGGCGGGGGCGTCCAGGGGCGCGGCGGCGACGCAGAGGTAGGCGGCGGCGGCCCGCGCCGCGTCGTAGAGGTTCTGGGGGTCGGCGATGCCGTCGTCGTTGCCGTCGGCGGCGTAGCGGGTCCAGGTGGACGGGATGAACTGCATCGGGCCGACGGCGCGGTCGTGGCGGCGGTCGCCGTCGAGCACGCCGCCGTCGGTGTCGGTGATGACGGCGGTGGCGTTGCCGCCGTCGAGGGCGATGCCGATGATCGCCGGCCGGGCGGTGCCGGCGGCATCGAGGGTGGACTCGGCGAAGGTGCCGTGGCCACTCTCGACCCGGCCGATGCCGGCGAGCAGCCACCACGGGACCCGGCAGCCCGGGTCGTCCGCGTTCGCCTCCAGCGCGGCCCGCAGGTAGGCATCGAGGGCCACCAGGGTCAGGTCGCTGCCCACCACGGTGGCCGTGGCCCGGGCCTCGAGCACCACCGGGCCGAGCCGTCGGGCCTCGGCGGCGGCGTCCCGACGCACGGCCTCGGTCCGTTCGGCGTCGGCGACCACGGCGCCGTGGTCCTCCTCCAGACGGCGGTGCTCGGCCCGGGCCCGGTCGGCCTCGGCCTCGGCGGCGGCCAGGTCCCGGCGCCAGCGGCCGTCCACCGCCCGGGTCAGCAGGCGCTGGCGCTCGCCCACGGTGAAGGTGGGGTCGAGACCGGCGGCCAGGTCCTCCTCGGCCCGGCCGGCGCCGATGTAGGCGTCGACGGCGAGGACCTCGACCCGGCCCGCCCAGAGGTCGGCGGCGGCGGCGGTGATGTGGGCCACGGCGCCGGCCCGGGCCACGGCCACCGCCAGGTCGCGCTCCTCACGGGCGAGGCGGACCAGGTCGGCCTCGGCCCGGGCCAGGGCCGCCCGGGCCGCCTCGAAGCGGGTGAGCAGGCCGTCGTAGCCGTCGGTCACCACGGCGACGTCGTCGAGCGAGCGCGAGAGGACCGGCGGGGCGTCCGGGGGCGTGGCGGTGGCCACCGAGGCCGATCCGGGGGTCGCCACGGCCAGCACGGCCAGGGCGACCGGCAGGGCGGCGAGGCGGCGGCGGGGACGACGGGACACGACGCCGTTCCGATCGGCGGTCGCGCCCCCGGCGTGAGGCCCCGGCCGGGACCGGAGAGCGGGTGGTCCCGCCGGTAGACTCCCTGGTCCGTGTCTGACACCCCCACCACCTTCGACCAGACCTTCCGCGACGTGGCCGACGTGGCCGGCTGGATGACCGAGGACCAGGCCCGCCGGCTCTGGGACCGGGCCGGCGCCCTGGCCGCCCCCGCCCTCGTCGTCGAGATCGGCAGCTACCAGGGCCGGTCCGCCATCGTGCTGGCCCGTAGCGCCGAGCCCGGCGTCGAGGTCGTGGCCATCGACCCCCACGCCGGCAACGACCGGGGCCCCCAGCAGATCCACGGCGAGGCCGAGGAGGGCCAGGCCGACCACGACGTCTTCAACGCCAACCTCGAGGCGGCGGGCGTGGCCGACCGCATCCGCCACGTCCGCAAGATGTCCGACGAGGCCCACGGCGACGTCGAGGGCCCCATCGACCTGCTCTACATCGACGGCGCCCACCGCTACGAGCCCGCCCGCAACGACATCCGGGACTGGGGGGCCCGGGTGCGGCCCGGCGGCACCATGCTGATCCACGACTCGTTCAGCAGCGTCGGCGTGACCCTCGCCATCCTGCGGCTGCTCTTCGTCGGTGCCGACTTCCGCTACGTGGGGCGGGCCCAGTCGATGACCGAGTACCGGCGGGAGCGCCTGACGCCCGCCGACCGGCTGCGCAACGCCGGCCGACAGGCCCTCGAGCTGCCGTGGTTCCTGCGCAACGTGGTCATCAAGGCACTGATCGTCGCCCGCCTGGGCTCGCTGACCAAGTACCTGGGCCACCGCGAGCCCACCTGGCCGTTCTGAGCGCGTCGCCGGGCCTCGGCCCCGTCACCGGGTCCCCGGGACCTCGACTGCTACCCTCGTCGACCATGTCCGGGGGAGCGGGGGTGTCGGCATGAAGGTCGGCGTCCTGGTGGTGGCCTACAACGCCGACCAGACGATCTCCTCGGTCCTCGACCGCATCCCGTCACCCTTCCGGGACGAGGTGGCCGAGGTCCTGGTGCTCGACGACTGCTCGTCGGACCACACCCTCGAGGTGGCCGAGCGCTACCGCGAGGAGCACCCCGACCTGCCGCTGACGGTGCTGCGCCAGCCCCGCAACCTGGGCTACGGCGGCAACCAGAAGTCGGGCTACCGCTACGCCGCCGACCACGGCTGGGACGTGGTCGTCATGCTCCACGGCGACGGCCAGTACGCCCCCGAGGCGCTGGGTGACATGGTCGCCCCCATCGTCGAGGACCGGGCCGACGCCGTGTTCGGCTCCCGGATGATGGAGGAGGGCCACGCCCTGCGGGGCGGGATGCCCGTCTACAAGTACGCCGGCAACCGGGTGCTCACCACCGTCCAGAACCGCCTGGCGGGGATGGCGCTCACCGAGTGGCACTCCGGCTACCGCGCCTACCGCGTGGCCACCCTCACCGACCTGCCCCTCGAGGCCAACAGCGACGCCTTCGACTTCGACACCGAGATCATCCTGCAGCTCCACGCCGCCGGGGCCCGCATCGCCGAGATCCCCATCCCCACCTTCTACGGCGACGAGATCTGCCACGTGAACGGCGTGGCCTACGCCCGCGACATCATGGTCCACACCGTGCGCTTCCGCCTGGGGGCGCGGGGCTTCGGCGAGGGCCAGCTCGGCCGCCTCGACGGGGGCTACGGCTACAAGCTGAGCGCCAACAGCTCCCACGGCCGGGTGCTGGCCATGATGGAGGCCAAGCCGCCCTGCCGGGTCCTCGACGTCGGCTGCGGGCCCGGCTGGCTGGCCGACGAGCTGCGCCTGCGCGGCCACGAGGTGACCGGCGTCGACCTGGTCGAGCACCCCGACGTCCGCCGGCGCACCGACCACTTCGTGCAGGCCGACCTCGACCAGGGCCTGCCCGAGGAGGCCCTGGGGGCCTACGACGTGATCCTGGCCGCCGACGTGCTCGAGCACGTCCGTGACCCCGAGCACCTCCTCCGCCAGATGACCGACTGCCTGGCCGAGGGTGGGGTCGTGCTGGCCAGCGTGCCCAACATCTCGCACTGGTACTCCCGCTCGCGCATCGCCCTCGGGCTGTTCAACTACGACCAGCGGGGCATCCTCGACCGGACCCACCTGCGCTTCTTCACCCGACGCAGCTTCCTGGCCCTGGCCCGGCGCTGCCGGCTCCAGCCCATCCAGACCCGGCACTCGGGCCTGCCCTTCGACGTGGTCACCCCCGGCACCGAGGGCCTGGCCTCCCGCCTGGCCCGCACGGTCGACGCCGCCCTGGTGCGCTTCTGGCCGACCATGTTCGCCTACCAGTTCGTCTACGAACTGGCCCTGCGGCGCAGCACCGTGGTGCCGCCGCGCCGCGACGCCGCCTGACCGCCCTCGGGCTCGACCTCGACGTCGGTGGCCAGGGGGGCCAGCCGCTCGCACACCGCGATGGGCGGGGTCGGCTCCTGGGTCACGTCGAGGCCCATGGCGGCGAAGGCCGACGGGTCGACCTCGGCGGGGCGGAACACGATGGGCAGCCACCGCCAGTCGACGTCGTAGGTCTGCTTGGGCAGCTCCAGCTCGATCCCGCTCGGTCCCGAGATCACGTAGTTGAGGGGGTCGTCGGTGGCCACCTCGACGGTGAAGGTCTCGCCGTCCTCCACCGGGACGAAGTCGGTGCGCGACCGCCCGGCGTCGCCCCGGAGCAGGAGGCGGACCCCTTCGTCCCGCACCCGCTCGAGCAGCAGGGTCGTGGCCCGGTGGCCCTCGAAGGTGCCCAGCGGCACCGAGGTGGTGAGGGCGTCACCGTTCCCGTCGACGGTGAGGCGGAGCCGGAGTGGCCGCACCGCCGCCTCCTCCCAGGGTCGGAACTCGTCGCCGGCGCCGACGTAGAGGGCCTGGCAGTCGTCGATGATGCGCAGCTCGTCGGCCCGGCCCTCGAGGCTCAGCCGCGAGGAGCGGGTGACGTCGCCCTCGATGGTGTCGCCCATCCGGGCGCTGAGCCGCTCCTGGTCCTCGACGTAGTCGAGCAGCACCGGCCCGGGGTTGGCCAGCGCCCGGTTGTTGAGGGCGATGGCCCGGGTGGCCACCACGCTGAAGAGGACCAGGACCGCCATCGCCCCGAGGGCGAGCAGGCGGACCCGGCGGGACCGCGGGCCGAGACGACGGAGGACGTCGACCAGGCCCACCGAAGCGCCGAAGAGGAGCAGGGGGACGAACTCCGACGTGTACCGGTGGGCGATGTAGGCGTAGAACATGATCCCGCCGGGGATGGCCAGCACGCCGAGGAGCGGCAGCCGCAGTTGCTCGGACCCCGGCCAGGCCCGCCGCCGGTAGGTGCCGATCAGCCCCCAGACGGTCAGGCCCACGAGCATCGGCATGAAGGCGACGATGCTGCCCGTCCGGTTGGCCTGGTCGATGAAGCCGCCGCCGTAGCTGGGGGCGATGCGGCCCGGCAGGGTGATGAACGGGTAGACGGTGGTGAACCGGATGCCGTCGGGCCGCAGGTAGTTGACCAGCGTGCTCCAGATCATGGTGGGGGAGAAGAGGTCCCCGCCGTTGGCGGCGATGGCGTCGCGCCGGTGGCTGTTCAGGCTGGTGAAGACCTGCGACTCGATCGGGAAGAGGAACGGGTGGCGGAACTTGGCCCAGTTGACGGCCATGCCGACCGCGACGGGGACGAGGCCGGCCACGTAGACCTTCCACCAGAGGTTGCGGTCCTCGTGGTGGCGGGCCCGGGGCAGGAGCACGGCGGTGAGCAGCACGGCCCCGGCGACCGCCCAGCCCGCCGTGGTGCGGCTGAGCACCGCGCCGGTGGTGAACAGGCCGGTGGCGATCAGCCCGGCGTTGGTCGGGCGCTGGATCACCCCGAGGAGGCAGAAGGCGGACCCCAGGGCCATGGCCACGGCCCAGGCGTAGGCCTCGTGGTACACCCACGGGATCGAGGCCAGGAACAGGATCGTGGTGCCGGCGGTGCCGGCGACGAAGAAGAGGCCGTAGGCGGCGGCCTCCCAGCGGCCCAGGCGGGTGTCGGGGCGCAGGATCGTCCGCACCCGCCACAGCAGCAGGGCCAGGATCACGCCCGTGACCAGCCAGGCCAGCAGCATCGACACCGCCGTGAGCCGGCCGTCGAAGCGGTCGGTCACCGCCAGCAGGGGCATCCGCAGCAGCGCCGGCCCGGGTGGGAAGTAGAGGTAGTGCCGGCCGTCGACCACGAAGGCCTCGATGCCCAGCGAGCCCGGGGGGACGTCGAAGCGCCCGTCGAGCAGGGCCCGGGCCTGCAGGTCGTAGAAGTTGGAGAAGACCCGGCTGCCCAGCAGCTCGAGGAGCAGCGAGGTGTAGAGGACGACCGCCACCGAGCCGGCCAGCAGCATCCTGCGCACGAAGCGCCGCCGGTCGGCGTCGTGGGGTGAGGGCGCCGGAGCCGGGGGCTCGTCGTCGCGCCGGCCCACCTCGGGCTCGACGAGGGTGCTCAGTGGCTCAGGCCGCGGCCTCGGCCGGCGTCCGCCGCGGGGTCAGCCGCTGGATGCCCTTGCGCTTGGTGCGGATGAGCTGGTCCACCGCCGTGGTCTCCTTGCCCGAGAACAGCGACCGGACGTAGGCCCACAGCCGGTTCGGGCGACGCAGGCAGCTCACGGCGTAGAAGACGACCATCATCGACATCTGGGCCCAGCGGAGCTGGGTGGCGGTCATCCGGGGGTTGTAGCTGACGGCCTTGGACGACCCCCGGGAGAGGGCGATGTAGTGGTAGTCGTCGTCGACGACCACGGTGCCCTCGTCGACCAGCTCCTGCCAGTCGGCGCTGCCGGGGTAGGGGCCGAAGATCATCACGGCGGCGTCGTTGCAGCCGGCCAGCGCGGCCCGGACGAGGAAGGTGGTCGAGAACCAGACGTCCTTCCAGGTCTCCTTGGGGTGGCCCAGGATGACGTTGACGCCGGTGATGATGCCGATCTTCTCGGCCGCCTTCAGCGAGTCGAGGATGTGGGAGAGCTTCACCCGCTTGTCGTAGAGCTCGAGCATGCGCTCCGAGCCCGACTCGGGGGCGTACTTGATGTTGCGGCAGCCGGTGTCCCACAGCCGCTGGAGCACTTCGGCGTCGAGGGCCTCGGCCCGGGTGCCGGTGGGCAGCTGCCAGGTGATGCCGAGGTCGCGGGCCTCGAGGGCGTCGGCGAACTCGAGGGTCCACTTGCGCCGGGTGATGGCGGTGAGGTCGGAGAAGTTGACGTTCTCGACGCCGTAGCGACCGACGTAGTCGGCGATCTCGTCGGCCACGTCAGCGGGGTCGCGCACGACGTACTTCGTCGTCCACATCTGCGGCGACGAGCAGAACGTGCACTTGTAGGGGCAGCCCCGGGTGGCCAGCATCGGCATGGACCGCCCGCGGTGCACACCCCAGAAGTCGGCGAAGGCCAGGTACTCGTCGATGGGGAAGAGGTCCCAGGCCGGGCGGGGGATGGCGTCGAGCTTGCGGCTGCGGATGGACAGCCCGGTGTCGCAGGCCCCCGACTCGTCCAACGGGTCGCGGGCGGCGATGCCCTGCAGGCCGGTCATGGGCAGGCCGGCGCCGACCCGGTTGACCAGCTCGAGGGCGGTGGCCTCGCCCTCGCCCAGGACGCAGTAGTCGAGGGCGTGGGACTGCTCGAACATCCAGGGCCAGTAGGCGGTGGCATTGTCGCCGCCGGCCATCACCACCAGGTCGGGGTTCTCGGCCTTGGCCTTCTCGATGATGTCCCGGATCAGCGGCCACTCGTGGAGGAACATGTTGGTCACCCCGAGCACCCGGGTGTCGGGGTGGATGCGAGCCACGACCTGGTCGGTGGACAGGCCCAGGCGGCGCAGGCGCCCGACGGGCGACTCGAAGTCCTCGTAGGTGTCGATGGCCTCGCCGACGGCGTCGATCACGTCGACCTCGTGGCCGGCGTCGCGGAGCACGGCGGCGATGTAGGCCAGGCCGATCGGGGGCACGGGCCCGTAGAAGGACAGGCTCTGCGGGAAGATCACCACGTTGGGCCGGATCAACGTGACCCGGACGCCACCCCCGGACGTGCGGCTCATGGCGGCCACCTTACTGGCCGCCCCCGCCGGCGACCAGGGTTGGCGCGCCCGCGGGAATCAGAACGACGACGGTACGTCGCCGGTCAGGCGGACGCACCAACAGCCGTCGCGTTCGAGATCACCGGTCGCACGCCGGCGAGGGCTGTGCCGCCATCTCGTCGATGAGGGTGGCGGTGAATCGATCGGCGCCGGCCTGGTTCAGGTGGTGCGTGTCCCAGAAGAGGCTGTCGTCGTACCCGACCGCAGAGAGATCGAGGAGCTCCACGTCGCCGGTCGCCGCCAGGGAGGCCGCCGCCGCCAGGTACTCGTCGTAGGCGGCCTGGCCCCCGGGGTAGGCGGCGATCAGCTCGTCGGTGACCGGGGGCACGACCACGACCACCCGCATGCCCTGGGCGGCAAGGTCGGCGAGCGTCCGGCGGAGGGCGTCGCGGCCCTCGACATCGACCCGCCACTCGTCCACGACGGTGCCGGCGACCTCGCGCAGGGCCGCCACGAACTGGACATTGCCGTCGAAGGCACCGGTGGCCCTGATGTGACCGTCCGGGTCCACGGTGCGGCCGGTCTCCTCGAGCACCTCCGCGTACGACTCGGGCAGGTCGTCGTTTGCCCAACCAGCCATCGTCTCGGGGTCGGCGAGCGCCAGCCGGTAGCGCACCAGGGGACTGTGGTCGAAGGCCCAGCGCTGGAGGTCCCCGACCCAGCCGGACCGTACGGCCAGGGACCGGCGGTAGATCGTGAGCCCGAACTGTTCGACGACCTCCGTCGGCGCGAAGGTCAGGGGCGACGCGACGTAGACCAGGGTCCCGGGACGGGTCCGGGGCACGGTGGTCCGCTGGAGCCAGTCGACGTCGACGGCGGCCACCGATCCCGGCAGGACGGAGACGACGCCCGAGGAGAGACCGAGACCGCCGGCCAGTTGGGCGGCGGAGACGTCGTGGGCGGCCAGCGAGTTGCCGGTGACCAGAAGGTCGACGCAGCCCTCGGCCGTCTGGTCATCGAGGAGGTCCACGGCCAACTGGATCTCGCGGGTGGGATAGGTGACCGGCTCCGGGAGCGAGGGGCCGACGACGGCGAGCAGGAGGTTGGCCCCGAGGAGGGTGGCCACGATGGCCATGGCCTTGCGGGCCCAGGGCGAGGAGGCGGACGGCATCAGAACTGGAAGTAGTAGAACTCGGCGGCCTGGATGTTGGCGCCGAACACGACGATGGCCAACACCATCGCCGCCGTCCGGAACTGCCAGCGCCAGGTGGACAGGAGGGACAGGTCGGCCGCCGCCTCGTCCCGGCCCCGGCGGCGGGCCCGTGAGCGCCGGTCCTCGTCCGCCTCGAACACCTGCTGGTGGCGGTCGATGGCGAACACCATGGCGACCCCGTACGCCACGGTGACGACGTGGTGGAGCTCGAGCGGCCCGGGCTGGAAGCTGAGTATCCCCCAGTAGACGTCCCAGGCGGCGGTCAGGGTCGGGGCGATGAAGAGCGGGGTCGACGCCAGCAGGAGACCGAGGACCTGCGCCCGGCGGCGGACGTCATGCCAGTTGGGGCCCCGGCGGGCGGCGGGGCGGGCCGTCAGGACCGCCGTACCCCCGGACCCGGTCGGGTCCTCGCCCCCGGCGGGCCGGCCCGGCGCCATCGGGGTCCGGGCCGGCCGACCGGCCGCCCGGCGGGCGTCCCGACGGCGGCGGGACAGCACCAGGGCGGTGCCCACGGCGACACCGAGGAGGAGGCCCCAGAGGACGAGCGGCCAGCGGGCGCCGTGCCAGATGCCGGTCACCCCGAAGACGATGAGGGCGTTGCGGAAGAGCACACCGTCGCTGCCGTGGAAGCCGCCGAGGGGCCGCAGCACGTAGTCGCGGATGAAGCGGGTGAAGGTGACGTGCCACCGCTGCCAGAACTCGAGGACGCTGCGGGCGTTCTTGGGCCGCAGGAAGTTGCGGTTGAGCTCGATGCCGAAGAGCTTGCCCACGCCCCGGGCGATGTCGGAGTAGCCCGAGAAGTCGCAGTAGATCTGCACCCCGAAGGCGGGCAGGGACAGCAGCAGCGTGGTCCAGCCGTTGGTGGCCCCCAGCTCCACCGGGGCGTACACGTCCACGACGACCCGCAGCATCACGTCGGCCACGGCGACCTTCTTGAACAGGCCGATCACGATCAGCTCGCAGCCCTCGAGGGCCTGACCCGTGACCAGTCGGTCGGGCAGGGCCCGGAGCTGGGGCACCAGGTGCCGGGCCCGCTCGATCGGCCCGGCCAGCATCTTGGGGAAGAAGGCCATGTAGACGGCGAAGACGAGGAGCGACGGCTCGGGCCGGTCCTCCCGGCGGTACACGTCGACGACGTAGCTGATGGCCTGGAACACGTAGAAGGACAGGCCCACGGGCAGGACCAGCTCGATGGTCCAGGTCGGGGCGTCGAACCCCAGGCCCCGGGCCAGGTCCACGAAGGAGTCGACGAAGAAGCCCAGGTACTTGAAGAGGACGAGGACGACCAGGCTGGCCGTGATGGCGGTCCCCGTGACCACCTTGCGGGTCCACTCGTCCTCCAACCGACCCAGGAGCAGGCCGGCCCCCCAGGTCACCAGCGTGGTGGCGGCGAGGAGGAGGCAGAAGCGGACGTCGGCGTACGCGTAGAAGGCGTAGGACGCCACCGCCAGCACCCACAGCCGGGCCGACCGCGGCCCCCACCAGTAGGCGGCCAGGGTCGCCGCCAGGAGCACGGCGAACTGCACCGAGTTGAACGCCAAGCGAGATCCCCGGGTCCGGTAGCGGGCGACGGCTGGAGGACGGTACCAGCGCCTCCGGCGCCGGGGTCAGCGGTCCTCGAGCTCGAGGTGGCGGCACACCGCCGGGGCCGACCCGGGCTCGAGGTCGACCTGGACGCCGGCAGTGGCGGCGACGTCGGCGGCGACCGGACGGGGGGCGAGCACCGTCGGGAGCCAGGACCACTCGTCGTCCCGGTCCTCCTTGGGCAGGCGCAGCACCTCCTCGTCGCCAACCAGGACGCGGTAGTCGGCCCGGTCGTCGGTGGTCACCTCGACCCGGAACAAGGAGCCCACGGCGACCTCCACCGGTGGTGACTCCTCGTCGCGGCCGCCACCGCGCAGGGCCACCCGGAAGCGGCCGTCGCCGGCACGCTCGAGGACGAGGAGGGTGCGACGGTGGCCGGTGAACTCGGCCAGGGCGACGGGCGAGGAGCCGCCGGGCGCGGCCGGGCCGACCACCGCCACCCGCCAGCCGAGGGGCCGGACCCCGGCCTCCACCCACGGGGTGAAGGTCTCGCCGGTGCCCACGTACACGGCCTGGCAGTCGCCGACCACGTGCACCTCGCCGGTGGCGCCGTCCTCGGGGAGCGTGGCCGACACCCGGACGTGGTCGTCGAGGTCGCCGCCGACCAGGCCGCTCCACCGGTCCTGGCGGGCCAGGTGGGCGGACAGGACCGCACCGGGGTTGGCCAGCGCCTGGGTCTGCACGGCGAGGGCGACGTTGGCGAGGATCCCGAAGAGGGCGAGGGCCCCGAGCCCACCGAGGAGCAGGTCACGGCGGTCGACGCCCCACCGACCGGCCCGGCCCAGCAGGTCGACGAGCCCGATGGCGCCGGCGACCGCGAACAGGGGGATGAACTCGGCCGTGTAACGGTGGGTGATGTAGGCGACCACGAAGAGGAACCCGGGGAGCAGGGCCAGCGTGGCGAGGAGCCACCACAGCGGGGTGCCCGGCCACCGCCGGCGGTCCCGGACAGAGACCACCGCGCCCCAGGTGGCCAGCACGACCAG
The DNA here is from genome assembly GCA_964438115.1 of uncultured Iamiaceae bacterium. Classification (GTDB taxonomy): domain Bacteria; phylum Actinomycetota; class Acidimicrobiia; order Acidimicrobiales; family DATDAH01; genus DATDAH01. The sequence goes on along the minus strand of CAYTJS010000010.1, from coordinate 11,162 downwards.
GCCGGGCATGAAGCTCACGACGCTCCCGGTCCGGTAGGTGAGGTCGAGGACGGCGCCGTGCTGGAGGGCCGGCTCGGCGGGGAGCCCGACGAACGGGAACAGGCCGGAGAGGCCGATCCCGTCGGGGCGCAGGTAGGCCGACAGCGCCGCCGGCAGGACGTCGAGGCCGAAGAGATCGCCACCGTTGGCGGCGATCGCGTCGCGGCGGGAGGCACTGACCCGGGTGAACACCTGGTCCTCGATCGGGAAGGCCCACGGGTGGCGGAACTTCGCCCAGTTGACGGCGAAGCCGATGAGGACCGGCACGACGCCGGCGGCCGCCACCGGTCCCCAGCGCCGCCATGCCGCCGCCCCCTCGCCGCGATCCTGGAGCAGACGCCAGGCCGCCGCCCCCACCACGGCGATCCCGCAGGCCATCCCCGCGGGGATCCGGGAGAGGATCGCCCCCAGGGTGAAGCCGGCGGTCAGGAGGACCCCGAGGGGGCCGGGTCGGTGGAGCAGGCCCAGCAGCCCCCACATCGCCCCGATGGTCATGGGGACGGCCCAGGCGTAGGCCTCGTGGAAGATCCACGGCACCGCGCCGAGGTACAGCAGGGTGGAGCCCAGGGTGACGAGGAGCAGGAACCCGGCGAGGGCGGCCGCCTCCCAGCGGGGGAGGGGGGCGCCGGGCCGCAGCAGCCCGCGGACCCGCCACACCAGCAGGGCCACGACCACCAGGGTCAGCAGCCAGGCCAGGAACATGGACGCCACCGTGAGGCGGCCGTCGAAGCGGTCGGTCAGCGCCAGGACCGGGAGCCGCAGCAGCGACGGCCCCGGCGGGTTGTAGAGCCACTCCTGGCCCCGCACCAGGAAGGCCTCGTTGCCGAGGGAGCCCGACGGCACGCTCAACCGCCCGTCGAGGATGGCCCGGGCCTGGATGTCGTAGAAGTTGCCGAACACCCGGTCGTCGAGCAGGTCGAGCTGCAGCCAGAGCCACACCGCCGTGGCCACCGTGCCCGCCCCGGCGGACCACCGCACGAACCGGGCGCGGGCGCCAGCCCCCTCGGCGTCGACCCGCCCGGCGTCGGTTCCCATCGCGGGCACCGATGCTAAGGCTTCGGGTGGCGGTTGCTCGCGTGCCTTGACCGATGGCGATACCGTGACTCCGCCCGAAGCCGGGCCCCAGCTTGGAGAGGAGCTCCCTTGACCGAGGGCGACGACCATCAGGCCGATACAGAAGGTCCCGACGAAATCGCTGGCGCTGATGCGGACGAGACGCCAGCACCCGAAGAGTCGACTGCCATCCCTGAGGACGAGAGTGCTTCGACGGCGTCAGAGGCGGATGAGATGCCGGCGCCCGAACAATCGACATCCGGTCCGGACCACGATGGTCCTTCGGCGGCCGGGCCCGCCGCTCCTACCTCGCTGACCTACGCCGACGTGCAGACCAAGAGCACGGCGGAACGCCTGGGGCCCTTCGTGCTCGGTGCGTGCGCTCTCATCCTCGTGGGCTTCATCCTCGGTCGGGTCACGGGTGGCGACGTCGAAGAGTCCCCCACCACGACGGCGGTGCCAACCCTGGAGTTCCCCATGGGTGACCAGTCCCGAGCCTCATACTGGGGCTTCGGGGGGGTCACCGAGACGGTCTCGGACAGTTTCGATCGAGCCGACACAAGTCCGGGACTCGGATTGACCGACACGGCCGTCCGGTGGGAGATCGTCTCCGGGACCTGGCGGATCGAGGACAACCGCGCGGCAGCGGCGGCCAGCGACACCGCCAGCTACGCCGTCGTGCCGGCCGGCACGCCGAATCCGCTCACGGAGGCCACGCTCATGGTGGTCGAACCCGGCGCCGGCATTGTCTTCCGGTTCCGCGACGCCGACAATCACTACGACTTGGTTGTCCAGCCCGACGAAGGCGTCTGGGAACTGGTCGAGGTCCTGCGGGGTCGCCGGGAGGTCGTGGCCGAGATCGCCGGCCCCGTCACCGACGGCACCACCGTCACCGTCGCCCAGCGGGGTCCGTCGCTGCAGATCTTCCTCGATGGCCGCAACGCCCTCATCTACGACGACAGCGACCTGGTCGGGGCAGGACGAAGTGGACTGGTCGCCCCCGCCGGTGGCACCGGCGAAGCGCGCTGGGACCGCTTGCTCATCGGCGACGTGCCCGTCTAGGTGTACGCGTACAACGACGAGGCCCGCTCCCTTCAGGACGGCCGGTAGCGCAGGAAGGACCGGCCGGACGCGGTCGGGACCAGCAATTCTACCTGATTGCTCCCCTCACGGAGGAGCTCTTCGGCCACCAACGCCTGAAAGCCGATGCCGTCGCCCTCCGCGACCGGCGCCAGCCCGACCGCCACCCCGGCCACGGTCCCGTTCAGGGCCACGAGGGCCTCCGAGGGCACCGGGGATTCCCACTCGAATCGTCCCTCGATCAGCAATGGCGCAAGTCCGTCACCACTGGGGCGCCAGTCCGCCAAAGCGTCGGCCGCGTCGACGGAGAACCGACCTGCCACGGCTGGAGTCGTGTCGAGCTCGTCGACCGTCCGTCCTACGAGGTCGCCGAGACTGCCGACTGCACTAACTGCCAGCCAGTCGTCACCATAGGGAAGGTATTCCTGGTTGCGACGGACGACGTCGAGCACCGGCTCGAGGCCGGCAGTCAGAGTGCGGACCTGGCCGGCGACCACAACTGGCTTGTCGACGGGAGCTCCCCCGAACGCCAGCGAGGTGCCATCGAAGACCCATGGTGTGGTGATGTCGAGCAGGTCGATGATGGTCGGGAGGACATCGATTGTCCGGGCATTGCGGTCAGTAACCGCTCCCTCCGTCTGCCCGGGCGCCTTTATGAAGAGGGGGACGTTGTACACCTCGTGATCAGTCACCGGCTCGGGTCCCCGCAGTCCCGTTCCGGGCGTGAACGACACGCCGTGGTCGGCGACGACGACGACCAGCGCCTGCTCCCACAGCCCCTCGCCCTGCAGGCGGTCGAGCAGACGCCCGACTAAGACATCGGCTGCTCCCACCTGCAGCAGATGCCGCTGGAAGGCGAGGCGGATCGGCACCGGGTCGGCGGGCCAGTCAAAGCCCGGGTCGGCCTGGTCAGCCACACCACGCGGCGCATACTGCTGTCCGGACTGGCTGAGAATCCACGGGATGTGCGGCACTGTGGCGTGCACGGCGTAGAGCGTCAGAGGGTCGTCCCGGTCGATGGTGTCGATCAGTTCTGCCACCCGCGCCGGCCCACACCACAGCTCCACGTCTGGACAGGTCGGATCGGGTCCGAGGTCATTCCCTTGGCCCGTCGAAGCACTCCCGACATCGGCTGGCGTCGTGGGCGATCCGGCACCGTCCACGAAGCCTCCCCACGACCGGTCGATAGCCGGTAGGCCATCGCGCCAGGACTCGGGTACCGCCAAGTGGCCGAACACCACCGTGGCATCGGCCAACACGGCGCGTAGCCGCGAGCTGGAGACGTCGAGCAGGCCCCGCCCGCCGCATCGATCCGGTGGACACAACTGGGTGACCTGCTCACGGACCTCGATGTCGTAACCAGAACCGAGCAGGGTGTAGAGCGTGCGCGGGTGGTCGACGTAGGTCGGCAGGTCCGAACCGGTAGGCAGGCGACCGGAGAACGTCGCCGGCACGCTCTCGGTGGTGAAGGCGGACGCCGACGTCGCCGTCCGGTACCACGTCGACCCAGCCGCCAACCGGGCGAAGTTCGGGAAACGCTCTGCGTTAATCGTCCCGTCGACGCGAAGCAGCGATGCCAGCGGCAATTCGTCGAGGGAAAGGACCACGACCGGTGCGGGGGCCCCCACCCGTCCCGGTTCGACATCGACGGTTCGTGGCTGCCGGAGCAACTCGGCCGTGGGCGAGAACCCGAGGAACACGATCAAGAACAGCACCGGAGCAGCCGCCAGGTAGCGCAACAGGGTCTGGACCCCGGTGACCGTGGCCTCGAGGTAGGCCACGGTCCCCCCGACGAGAAGGGCTGCTCCCGTGACGACAGCAGCATCGCCAATCGCCGCCTTCTCGAGAACGACGAACCCAAGCAGTGAGCCGAGAAAACCGACGAGAACGGCGTGCACCGCACGCAGTCCCGTCGGGACCGTGGCGCTCGTGAGGACCTCGACGCCGATCAGCACGGCCGGGCCGATCACCACCACCGCGATCCCGAACAGCACGATCTCGAGTGGACTCAGCTCACCGGCAACGAATATTTCCGGGTTCCGTCCGAAGAGGTCGAGGACGGGCTGCGCCACGGCCAGCCCCCAGAGGGCCACCAGTGAACAGATCCGGCTCCATGGAACCACCGGGCGCCTCACGGACAGAGCTCCTCCGCGGCTTCGTCGACCGGAGCGGGAATGCGAACCGTAGTGCGACGGACCGAGCCGAGGATGTTGTCGATCACTCGGCCCGCGTCGAGAGGCTCCCTCGCTGCGGCGAGCAGGTCGGTCACCGGGGCACAGGTCATCACCTCTCGCGCACGTGTTGCCTGTGCCCTGAGTTCGTCGGCGTCACGCGGGTACGGAACGAGACCGCCGTCACCCACGATGCGGTTCATGGCAACCAGCAGGGGCCCCGCCGCGCCCTCGTCACCGGCGGCGACGAGTCGGCCCACTGCCCACGGTGGCGGAACGTCCTTCTCATGACCTGGCAAACCCCGTCGGTCCAATCGGAAGTGGCCAGTGATCGGGTCGGCCAAGCCGAGGGCATCGAAGACGTACACCTCCTCGTCCAAGGCATACCCGGGTAGGCCGATCGCGTAGAGCATCAGCGTCGGCTGGTCGACCTCGGGAGCCGGTCGGGCCCACAGACGTTCATACCCGAATCCGAACACATTCGTCGTGTAATAGGTCGCTGGCCCCTGGTACCAGGCCTGGTTCGACTGGCCGGGGCCCCACTCCCAGTCCTCCACCGTGATCCGGCCGATTCCGCCCGGAATCACCCCGGCGCCCTGCTCGCTAGCGACCACCCCAGTCGCCTGGGGCGGACGCAGTCCAATGGCAGCGATCAACGCCCAAAGCACAACGAGGAGAGATACGGCTCGCGTCCGGGTCAGGGGCACGACGGCAACCGGCAGACAGTAGGCCACCAGGCCGGGGAGCAGGAGACGGGCATGGAAGTAGTCACCGCCGATGGCGATCACATACACCCAGGTGGCGGTCCCACCGATCACGAACGCCGCGATGACCTCCCGAGTGCCGCGTCGACCTGCTCGTCCCTGGTCCCGCAGGAGCGGCAGGTAGGCGCCGATGGCCAGTGCGACGAGTGGCACGAGGAGCCAGTAGGGGCGTACCAGGTCCATGAGGTAGGCCCACCCGACATCCCATCTCGTGGCCGAGGCCTCCTTGGCCACAGCCGTGTTCGCGACCAACATGCCGAAATAGGCCATGCGGAACACCTGGTACAGGGCAGGAAGGGCGACGGCCCACGCCACGATGCGCACTCGTCCGGGCCAGCCCTCCTGCGACCAGCGACCCCGGAGCACCACCAGCAGGAACAAGACACTGAAGACAGCGAGCTCCGGGCGGACGAGCCAACCGAGCCCCAGTAGCACGGCCAGGTGGGCGCCGAACCGACGGCGGGGCGCCAAGGCCTCCGTGACCAGCACGGCGAACGAGGCGCCGAGCCAGGCGAACGCCAGGCCGAGCTCTAGACCGGTCGTCTGGAAGTACCACATCGGGAGCAGGCCGACGAGGACGACGAGGCCGACCGGGACCAGCAGCGCGTCGGGGTGGTCGGAGCGCACGAGACGGCACGATCCACGAAGTCCCAGGCACAGACCTGTGGCCGTACCGATGATCCCGAGCACGACAGCGACATAGGCCAGGTCGAGAGGCAGAAGTACGTCGCCAACCCAGAGAACGGCCACCCACAGCGGCCCGGTGTAGGCCTCCACCCGTTCGCCGACGTTGAAGACGGGGCCGTTTCCAGCGTCGAGCTGGTTGACGATCCTCAGGTAGATGTAGCCGTCGTCGACCATGGTTCGGTGGGTCCAGCCCAGGATCGCCATGACGACCGGCGGCAATCCGAGAACGACCCACTGGCCGAGCTGCCTTACCCGGCGCCGCCCGCCGGAGTGCGGGGTGTCAAGCGTCGTCGCGGTCATGCGACGGACGCGGGACGGGCCGCGTAACGCCCCCGAAGGCGTTGTAGGGGGACCTCGAGGTAGAACCAGGAAACTGTGGTAGCCAGGGCGGCGCCGCCTAGACCGACCACGACCCGCACCCCCTCGGGCCACTCGTTCCCGTAGCGCCACACGACGTGGAAGATCGGGAAGTGCCACAGGTAGAGGCCGTAGGACACCTTGCCCACCGCCACCAGGGGACGGGCGGCGAGGAGTCGGGCCGGGGCCCAGCCGCCCTCGACCACCGCGAGCACGATGGCGCCGGCGGCCTCGGCGAAGGCGGTGGCCCCCCAGACGTAGGGCACCGCCGAGCTGGCCTCGACGAGGGGGAGGTAGACGGCGACGAAGGCCAGCGCCAGCCACGCCGCCGGGCGCACGCCCCGGGTCGGGGTGGCCCGCCGCACCCAGAGCGAGCCGAGCAGGGCCCCGACGAGGAGGGTGTCGGCCCGGGTGTCGGTGCGCACGAAGAGGTCGAGCCAGAGGGCGCCGTCGTTCCACAGGCGGGCCCGGTGGACGGCGACGGCGAGGATGGCCACGACCAGGACGACGGTCACGGTGCGGGCGCTGCGGCGCAGCCCCAGGAGGGCCACGAGGATGGCGGGCCACACGAAGTAGAACTGCTCCTCGATGGCCAGCGACCACAGCTGGTTGGTGCCGGTGGCCACGTCGCCCAGGTCCAGCACGACGAGCCAGTTGTAGTAGTAGAGCACCGAGGCCTGGATGCTCGCCGCCGCCGGGGGCCAGGGCAGGTCGGTGGCCAGGGTGTAGACGGCGAAGCAGAGCAGCATGAAGTAGAGCGCCGGCAGCAGGCGGATGGCCCGCCGGGCGTAGAACGAGCCGTAGCGGATGTCGCCGGTGCCCCGCTCCTCGCCGAGCAGCAGGGCGGTGATCAGGAAGCCCGACAGGACGAAGAACAGGTCCACGCCGAGGTAGCCGCCCTCGATGAACCCGTCCACCAGCTGGATCCGGGTGATGTCGAGGCGCGGGATCATGATGTTCAGGTGGCTGATCACCACGAGCAGGACGGCGACGCCGCGCAGGCCGTCCAGGCCGGCGACGTGCTGGAGCGGGCGCGGGGCAGGGGAGGGGGCAGGCGACGCCATGGGGACGCCGCCCACCGTACCTGTTGGCCGTCGTCCGCTACCGTCGCAGCGACGTGCCCGAGATGATCGACTTCGACCGCCTGGAGCGGGAGCTGCCCGAGCTCCGGGAGCGGTACCGCGCCGCCTCGCCCTTCCCCCACATCGTCCTCGACGACGTCGTGCGGCCGGAGGTGATCGACGACGTGTACCGCGAGTTCGCGGCCGTGCCCGAGGACGGCTGGCGCAAGTACGTCCACGTGAACGAGCGCAAGGAGGCCCACACCGATCCCTCGGCGTGGGGCCCGGTGCTCCAGGACCTCCTGGCGGCGCTGGCCTCGGACCGCTTCGTCGCCATCCTCGAGGAGCTGAGTGGTCACGCCGGCCTCCAGGCCGACCTCGACCTCGACGGCGGGGGCCTGCACCGCAGCCTCCCGGGCGGGTTCCTCAACGTCCACGCCGACTTCACCGCCCACCACGTCCACCAGGACTGGCGGCGCCGCGTGAACATGATCCTCTACCTCAACCCCGACTGGGAGCCCGAGTGGGGTGGCGGCCTCGAGCTGTGGTCGACCGACATGACCACCTGTGAGGCCACCCTGGTGCCCGAGGGCAACCGGATGCTGCTGTTCAGCACGTCCGAGGACTCCTACCACGGCCATCCCGACCCGCTGGCCTGCCCGCCGGACCGGGCCCGCCAGTCCCTGGCCCTCTACTACTTCAGCCAGGAGCCCGACCCCCTCATCCGCTCGACCGACTACCGCGCCCGGCCCGGAGCGGGGCCGGTGAAGCGGTCGCTGATCTGGGCCGACAAGCAGGTCGTGCACGCCTACGACGTGGCCAAGCGCCGCCTCCGGCTCTCCGACGACACCACCGGACGGCTGCTCGGCCACCTGGACCGCTTCCGGCCCTCCCGTCGACGCGGCTCCGCTCCGGACGGGTGAGCGCCGCGGTCCCACCGACCGTCACCCACCAGACCGCCACCCCCGCAGGGGACCGGTCGACCCTCCGGCGCCTGGGCACCGTCCCCGCCCTCGACGGGGTCCGCGGCCTCGCCGTGCTGCTGGTGATGATGGTCCACCTCCAGCTCCTGCTCCCCTTCGAGCAGACGGGCGTGGGCTGGATCGACGGCTTCATCCGCGGGGGCTACCTCGGGGTGGATCTCTTCTTCGTGCTCTCGGGGTTCCTCATCACCGCCCTGCTCCTCCAGGAGACCGAGGAGCGGGGCGGGGTGATCCGCTACGGCGCCTTCTACATCCGCCGGGCCCTGCGCCTCCTGCCCGCGCTCTACGTCCTGCTGGCCGCCTACGTCGTGTACGTGCGGGTCGCCGACGTGCAGTCGGGCGACCTCTGGATCACGGTGCGCTCGGCCCTGCTCTACATGTCGAACTGGCAGGTCGTCATCGACGAGACGACCGTGGCCCACGAGCTGACCCACCTGTGGTCGCTGGCCATCGAGGAGCAGTTCTACCTCTGGTGGCCGGCCATCCTCGTGGTGTTCCTGGGCCCGCGACGCTCGGCCCGCACCGTCGGCCTGGCCATCGGTGCCGCCATCGTCGGCGTGGCCCTCTGGCGGGCCTGGCTGCTGCACGACGGCACCTTCTGGACCGAGCTGACCGTCCGCACCGACACCCGGGTCGACGCCCTGCTGATCGGGGCCCTGCTGGCGTCGCTGTGGGTGCGGCGGGCCACGCCCAGCGGACGGTGGGTCGACGCCATGGGCTGGGTGGGCCTGGTCGGGGTGATCGCCGCCGTGGCCACGTTCCGCGGCCCCGACGACGTCGGGTACCAGGGCGGCCTCACCCTCGTCGCCCTCGGCACCGCCGCCGTCGTCCTGGCCCTGGTCAACGGCACCTGGCGGGGCCGCTGGCTCTTCGAGTTGGCCCCGCTACGCGCGGTGGGCCGGGTGTCCTACGGGGTCTACCTCTGGCACTACCCGATCTTCTACATCGTCGCCGTCGAGGCCCAGTCGCTGCCCGACCTCGAGCGGGTGACCCTCGCCCTGGTCCTCACGACCTTCGCCGTGCTCGGGTCCTGGTACCTGGTCGAGCGCCCGGCCCTGCGCCTGAAGACCCGCTTCGGTGCCCACACGGCGCCGACGGGGGACCGGACCCCGCCGATGCACCCCGCCCCCGTGCCCCTGCCCTGGTGGGACCGGGAGTGGGGCCGCCTGCTGTGGGGCTCGGTGGCCGTCGTGGCCATGGTCGGGACCATCCTCGTGGCCCGGGCCGTGGAGGACGGCGGGGGCGGCGCGGGGGGTGGGGCCCAGCCCGACGGCCTCGACTTCCCGAGCGGCGACGTGGACCGGGTCGGCTACTGGGGCCTGGTCGACCTCGAGCCCACGCTCCTCGACAACTTCGCCCGCGTCGACAGCCCCACCACGCTCGACGTCGCCGACACCGGCCAGCAGTGGACCGTGGCGAACGGCACCTGGGGCACCGTCTACGAGCGGGCGGTGACCGACGGACCCACCCCGGCGGGCCCGGCCCTGGCCGTGCTCCAGCAGGCCGACCGTGACGGCCTGACCGAGGTCACGATCATGGACGCCGCCGACGGCGCCGGGCTGGTGGTCCGCTACGTCGACCCCGGCAACTACTGGTCCGTCGTGATGGAACCGACCCGTCAGCGGTGGGTGGTCTCCCAGGTCATCGACGGCCGCGCCATCCCCGCCGGCGAGTTCACCGCCCCCACCGACGACGGGGTCACGGTGTCGGTGACCCAGAACGACGCCACCATCCGGTTCCTGGTCGACGGCGTCGACCACCTGACCCTGCTCGACCCGCCCCTGCCCCCGCCCTGGAGCGGCGGGCTCATCGCCACCGACCCGGCGGCGGCCGGGGCCACCTGGGACCGCTACCTCATCCTGCGCTTCGAGCCCGGCGCCGGCTGAGACCGGGTTGCCGTCGGGGGCGGGGCTAACCTCGGCCTCCGCCAGCCATCCGCCCGGCAGCATCCGCTGCCCCCGACCCTCCAGGAGCACCGTGGCCGACGAGGAGCCCACCCCCGCCAGCGACAAGCCCGGCACCGACGACGTCGCCGCCGAGCCCACGGCGGCACCCGAGGGCGAGCCGGTCGAGCCCGCGGCGACGCTGACCCGCGACGACCTCGGCCCGCCCACCCGCTCCAAGCTGCCCAGCGTGCTGCTGGTGATCGCCGCCCTGCTGGGCGGGTTCCTGATCGCCCGGGCCACCTCCTCGGGCGACGATGCCGCCGACGGCGGCACCGGCCAGGCCCAGGGGGACGGCTCCGGTGACGAGGACGACATCCCGTTCCCGTCCGGTGACGTCAACCGCACCGGCTACTGGGGGTTCGCCAACCTCGAGCCCATCGTCATCGACACCTTCGACCGGCCCGACGACCCCACCTCCCTCGGCGACGCCGGCACCGGCCAGCCCTGGGAGGCGATCACCGGCACCTGGGGCGTCCGCGAGGACCGGGCCGTGACCTCCGGCGGCTCCCGCGACGTCCCCAACATCGCCGTGGTGCCCGAGGGCACCGGCGACGGGCTCACCGAGGTGACCATGACCGTGGTCGAGGAGGGCGCCGGCCTGGTGTTCCGGTACCTCAACCGCGACAACTACTGGTCGGTCACGGCCAACCCCGGCGTCGGCTCGTGGTCCCTCACCCGGGTCATCGACGGCGACACCGAGCTGGTCAGCGAGGTCCCGGCCCCCACGAACGACGGGGTGACGGTCTCGGTGACCCAGGACGACTCGGTCATCCGGGTCCTGATCGAGGGCGTCGAGTACCTCTCCATCACCGACGCCGCCCTCGGCGAGCAGCTCCAGGGTGGGCTCATCGCCTCGCCGTCCACCGGGGGCCTGGCCCGCTGGGACCGGTTCCTGACGATGCGCTTCCGCGAGGCCGCCCCGGCGCCGACCACGACCGCCGCCGGCTGATCCCGGCGGCGCCGGCCCGGTGACCGTCCCCGCCGGTCTGCGCCCCTGGCTGGGCGGCCTCGCCGTCGCCCT
>CAYTJS010000009.1:0-27093 GCA_964438115.1 uncultured Iamiaceae bacterium | reverse complement strand
AACTCGCGGTCGAGGTCCCAGATGGTGAGGCCGTAGGTGGCCGGGTCGAGCTCGGCGTGGAGCTCGGGCTCCTTGGCCGCCAGCGGGTCGAGATCGGCGATGAGGTGGCCCCGGACCCGGTGGGCGTTGATCAGGGTGCTGACCTGGAGCTGCTTCTCGAGCATCGCCTGGTCGCGGTCGAGGGGGTGGATGTCGCGCCGCCACTGGACGGCCTCGTAGGGCACGCCGAGGGAGCGGAAGACGTCCTCGTAGAACCCGTGCTCACCCACCAGCAGGTCGTGGACCCGCTTCAGGAACAGACCCGACTCGGCCCCCTGGATGATCCGGTGGTCGTAGGTGGAGCTGATCGTCATGACCTTGGACAGGCCGAGGTCGGCGAGCACCCGGGGGTCGGCGGCGCCGTAGGAGGCGGGGAAGTCCATGCGCCCGACGCCCACGATCACGCCCTGGCCGGGCATGAGGCGGGGCACCGACCGCTCGGTGCCGATGGTTCCCGGGTTGGTGAGGCTGACGGTGGTCCCCGCGAAGTCGTCGGGCGACAGCGAGTTGGCCCGCACCTTGCGGATGAGGTCCTCGTAGGCGGTCCAGAAGCCGCGGAAGTCGAGGGTGTCGGCGTCCTTGATGCAGGGGACGAGCAGTGTGCGGGACCCGTCGTCCTTGGCCACGTCGACGGCGAGGCCGAGGCCGAGGTGCTCGTGACGGACGAGCCGGGGCTTGCCGTCGACCTCGGCGTAGCTGGCGTTCATGGCCGGGACCTCATCCGTGATGGCCCGGACCACGGCGTAGCCGATGAGGTGGGTGAAGCTGACCTTGCCCCCCTGGGTGCGGCCCAGGTAGCCGTTGATCACCCGCCGGTTGACCTCGAGCAGCTTGGCCGGGACCTCGCGGAAGCTGGTCGCCGTGGGCACGGCGAGGCTGGCCTCCATGTTGGTGACGATGCGGGCCGCCGCCCCCCGGATGGGGGCACCCACCGGCTCGGCCGCGTCGGGCGCCTCGGTCTTCTCGGCGGGGGCCGGAGCGGGGGCGGGGGCCGGCTCAGGTGTCGCGGCGGCGGGGGCCGCCGGGGCGGCGGTGGTCCCGTTCCCTCCCGCCTTGCGGGGCGTGTAGTCGGCGAAGAACTCCTGCCAACTGGGGCTCACCGAGCCGGGGTCGGCCCGGTACTGGTCGTACATCTCGTCGACCAGCCACTCGTTGGGGCCGAGGTCGTCGATGCGGCGGGGGGCGTCAGCCATCGCGGGGGAGCCTACCCACCGCCATCTCGCCGCTCCCGGGGCCGGCCGACCGTCGAGGCGCCCGGTCGGGGCGGGTAGGTTCGCCGCGGTGCGGCTGGCCACCTGGAACGTGAACTCCCTGGGGGCCCGCCTGCCCCGGGTGCAGGCCTGGGTCGAGGAGTTCCGCCCCGACGTCCTGTGCCTGCAGGAGACGAAGTGCACCGACGACGCCTTCCCGGCCATGGACTTCGCCGCCTGGGGCTACGACGTCGTCCCCCACGGGGAGGGGCGGTGGAACGGTGTGGCCGTGGCCAGCCGGGTGGGCGTGGCCGACGTGCGCCCGGGCCTGGCCGACGCCGACCTCGACGTCGAGGCCCGCCTGCTCACCGTGCGCTGCGGCGACGTCGACGTCATCACCGCCTACGTCCCCAACGGCCGCTCGCTCGACGCCCCCCAGTACGCCCAGAAGCTCTCGTGGCTGGCCCGCCTGCAGGCCCTGCTGGCCGAGCGCTACGACCCCGCCGTCGACCGGGTCGTGCTCTGTGGCGACCTGAACATCGCCCCCGAGGACCGCGACGTGCACGACCCCAGCCAGTACGTGGGCACCACCCACACCAGCGCCGAGGAGCGGGCCGCCTTCGCCGGTCTGGTGGACTGGGGCCTCGTGGACGTCTTCCGGGCCCGCTACGACGCCGGCGGCCTCTACTCGTGGTGGGACTACCGGGCCGGCAACTTCCACAAGGGCAAGGGCATGCGCATCGACCACGTGCTGGCCACCCCGCCGCTGGCCGACGACGTTCGCGCGGTGCTCATCGACCGCAACGCCCGTAAGGGCGAAAAGCCCTCCGACCACGCCCCCGTGGTGGTGGACTTCGCATGACCTCGGCCGAGTACGACGAGACCGGGGCCTTCACCGAGGCGTCCCGGGAGCTCATCCTCCAGCGCTGGCAGGAGTTCGACGAGGCCGACCTCACCCCCGACCAGGCCGAGCAGCGGCGCCTGGCCGCCGCCCTCCGCCGGATCATCTCGTCGTTGGTGGACAGCACCGCCCCCACCGACCGGCTCCGCCACGCCGCCGACGAGCTGGAGCGCCTGGCCGCCGAGTTCGCCGACTACCCCCAGGGCTCGCCCTACGAGGGCTTCGCCGAGGCGGCCAACGCCGGTGGGGCCGTGGCCTTCTTCGACCACAGCCCGCTGCTGGGCCTGGCCAACCCCCTCGCCCCGCCCGTGGTGGTGCGGGTGGTGGAGGACCGCATCGACGGTCGGGTCACCTTCGGCCCCGCCTACGAGGGGCCGCCCGGCTGTGTCCACGGCGGGTACCTGGCGGCCGTCTTCGACGAGGTGCTGGGCGCCGCCCAGTCCCTGGGCGGGCGGCCGGGCATGACCGGCACCCTGACCGTGCGCTACCGGGCCCCGACCCCGCTGCACACACCCCTGCGCTTCGACGGGGAGCTGGTCCGGGTGGAGGGGCGCAAGCTCTTCACCGCCGGCACCTGCCACGCCGGCGACACGCTCACCTGCGAGGCCGAGGCCGTGTTCATCACCATCCCGCCCGAGCTGGCCCAGGCCCTCCGCGACCGCCGCGACGCCTGACCGACCCGAACCGGGGGGTCAGGTGTCGTGGAGGGCGGCGAGGAGGCCGGGGGCGAGGCGGGCGGCCTTGACCGGGCCCAGGCCGGGGACGGCGGCCAGCTCGTCGGCGGAGGCCGGGTCGGCGTCGACGATGGCGTGCAGCGTCGGGTCGTCGACCACGGCGGCGGGGTCGATGCGGGCGGCCCGGGCCGTTTCGGCCCGCCAGGCCCGCAACCGGCCCAGCGCCTCGGTCCCGGCGTCGTGGTCCTCGGGGTGGCGGGCCCGCAGGGCCTGGTGCTGGGGCCGCAGGTGGTGGCGCCCGTCGACGGGGGCCTCGGCCTCGGCCAGGCGCCCGATGGCCCCTTCGATGGCCGCCAGCCACGGGGAGGGTGAGCGGGGCCGGGCCTCGCCGCCGGTGGTCGGCGTCCGTTGCCGGGCCCAGTGCAGACGCAGCTCCTCCTCGGCCCGGGTGACGGCCACGTAGAGCAGGCGGCGCTCCTCGGCCTCGGCCTCCGGGGTGGTGGCCCAGCCGATGGGGACGAGCCCGTCCTCCAGTCCGGCCAGGTGCACCACCGGCCACTCGAGGCCCTTGGCGGCGTGGAAGGTGCAGACCTCCACGGCGTCGCCGGAGCGGGCGTCGCCGGCCCGCACCGCGGCCGCCAGCCAGTTGGCGAAGCCGGGCCCGGTGGGCACGGCGTCGAGGGCCTCGTACTCCCGGGCCAGCACGACCAGGGTGGCCCGGTCCTCGGCGGCGTCGGGGTCGCTGCCCTCCTCGGCGGGGGCCCGCAGCTCGGCCAGGACCTCGTCGTAGGAGCCGGCCCGCAGCCGGCGCAGGGTCTCGACCACCACCGGGCGCCCGAGCAGGCGGTCGGCCCCCCGGAGGCGGTGGGGGATGCGGGCCCGGCCCAGGGCCTCGCCGATCAACGCGGCTTGGGCGTTGGTGCGCACCAGCACCGCCTGGCTCGACCACGGCCGCCCGGGGCCATGGCGGTCGCGCACGTCGCGGGCGATGGCCTCGGCCTCGGCCCCCTCGTCGGGGTGGTCGACCACGACGGGCAGGGGCCCGTCGGGGCGGTGGGGCCGGAGCCGCCGGGTGTCGAGCACGGCGGCGGCCACGGCCAGGACCTCGGGGCTGGAGCGGTAGTTGTCGGCCAGGCGCAGCACGGCCACGTCGGGATGGCGCTCCCGGGGGTAGACCTCCTCGAAGCGGTCGAGGTACCGGGCGTCGGCGCCGTTCCAGCCGTAGATGGCCTGGTGGGGGTCGCCCACGACGAAGAGGTCGTGACCCTCGCCCAGCCAGGCCCGCAGCAGGCGGTGCTGGAGCGGGTTGACGTCCTGGAACTCGTCCACGAACAGGTGGCGGAACCGCCAGCGGAGGGCGGCCGCGGCCCGGTCGTCGCCCTCCAGGACCTGGGTGGCGAAGCGCAGCAGGTCGTCGAAGTCGACCAGCCGGGCCGCCGTCTTGGCGTCGGCGTAGCGCACCATGAGGTCGGCGACCTGCGGGGCGGGCAGCGGCGGGCGCCGGCCGGCGCGGGCCGCCCGCTCGGCGTAGTCGTCGGGGGCGATCAGCCGGGCCGTGGCCCAGTCGATCTCGGCCAGCACCGCCCCGGCCAGCTCGGGCCGGCGGCCCAGGAGGTCGGCCACGAAGCGGCGCTTGTGCTCGAGGAGGCGGGGCGGCTCGGCCCTCCGTTCGGCCCACCGGGCCCGGAGCTGGGCGTAGGCGGTGGCGTGGAAGGTGCCGGCGGCGACGTCGTCGCGCAGGCCGAGGCCCCAGAGCCGCTGGCGCAGTTCGCCGGCGGCCTTGCGGGTGAAGGTCAGCACCAGGGTGTGGCGGGGGTCGAGGTCGCCCCGTTCGGCCCGGTGGGCCACCCGCCGGGTGAGGACCCGGGTCTTGCCCGACCCCGCCCCGGCGTGCACGCAGAGGGGGGCGGACTCGCTGGCCACCGCGGCGCGCTGGGAGTCGTCGAGCCCCTCCAGCAACCGGTCCCGCGCCACCGCCGGATCGTACCGACCACCCCTGACGGCCTCGCCGGGCCGGGCCGGGACATAGCGTGCGGGGGTGCACGTGAGCCGGCGGCGCTTCGAGGACCTGGTGGCCGACGCCCTCGACGAGATCCCCGAGGAACTGGGGATGCTCATGGACAACGTCGTGGTGGTGGTCGAGGACGACCCGCCCGAACCCGACCTGCTCGGGCGCTACGACGGCGTCCCCCTCACCGAGCGGGGCGAGGCCTACGGCGGCTACGGGGTCCTGCCCCTGCCCGACCGCATCGAGATCTACCGGCGGCCCATCCTGGCCATGTGCCGTGACGAGGACGAGGTGGTCGACCAGGTGGCCATCACCGTCATCCACGAGGTGGCCCACCACTTCGGCATCGACGACGACCGCCTGACCGAACTGGGTTGGGACTAAGTTCCCGGCCGTGCCGTACCCCACGAAGCTCCTGAACCAGGGCGAGACCGTCGAGCTCGACCTCCGCCCCCACTGGTGGTACCTCGTGCCCCGGTTGTCGCTGCTGGCCCTGGCCGTGCTCCTCGGCCTGTGGGCCTTCACCACCGCGGCCTGGGTCCAGGCCGTGGCCGGCGTCGTGGTGCTCGTCGCCCTCGGGTTCTTCCTCCTCCGCCTGATGGGCTGGATGACGACCAACTTCGTGGTCACGAGCGACCGGGTCATCTACCGCAGCGGCGTGCTCACCAAGCGGGGCATCGAGATCCCCCTCGACCGCATCAACACCGTGGTGTTCCACCAGGGGCCCTTCGAGCGGATCATCGGGGCCGGCGACCTCGAGATCGAGTCGGCCGGTGCCACCCCGTCGCGGTTCACCGACATCCGCAAGCCGTCGATCGTGCAGGCCGAGATCTACAAGCAGAGCGAGGCGAACGAGAACCGCAAGTTCGACCGCATCGGCAGCAACGCCGGCGGCGGGGGCCTGAGCGTGGCCGAGCAGCTCGAGAAGCTCGAGGGGCTCCACGAGCGCGGCGCGATCACCGAGGACGAGTACCAGGCCCAGAAGGCCAAGCTGCTGGGCTAACCCTCCACCACGGCGGCCCCGGCGGCGGCTCGAACCGGCCACCCCTCGGCCAGGGCGCCGGGGTCGGTCAGGGCCACCACGCAGCCGCCGAAGCCGGCGCCGGTGAGGCGGGCGCCGTACACGCCGGGGACGGCGAGCAGGCGCTCGACGAGGGCGTCGAGGACGGGTGTCGAGACCTCGTAGTCGTCGCGCAGACTGGCGTGGCTGGCCACCATCAGGGCGCCGGCCCCGGTGAGGTGGCCGGCGGCCAGGGCGGCGGCGAACTGGCGCACCCGTTCGTTCTCGGTCACGACGTGACGGGCCCGGCGCCGGGCGAGGGGGTCGTCGAGCCGGTCGAGGTCGGCCCCGGTGGCCTCCCGCAGGGGGCCGATGACGGCGGTGGCGGCCTCGGCCTGGGCCCGGCGCTCGGCGTAGGCCGAGCCCACGAGGGTGCGGGCCTGGCCCGAGTCGACCACGACCACCTCGGCCCCGGGGGGCAGGGGGACGGGTTCGACGGTGAGGTCCCGGCAGTCGATGAGCAGGGCGTGGCCGTCCACCCCGGCCGCCGACGCCAACTGGTCCATGATCCCCGACGGCACCCCCGATGCCCGCTGCTCGGCCCGCTGGCAGGTCCGGGCCAGGTCGAGGGGCGGGCCGTCGGCGCCGAGGGCCAGGGCCACGGCCACCTCGAGGGCGGCGCTGGACGACAGCCCGCCGCCGATGGGTAGGTCGGTGGTCACCATCCCCACGAAGCCGACGGGCGGCCGCACCTCGGCCACCACGCCGGCGACGTAGCGGGCCCAGCCGGGTGTGGCCGCGGCCGGGTCGTCCACGTCGAGGGGGACGACGGCGGGCTCGGGCTCGTCGGCGGAGGTGAGGACCACGGCGTCACCGGTGCGCTCGCCGGTCACCGTCGTGCCCCGGTCGATGGCCATGGGCAGGACCAGGCCGTCGAGGTAGTCGGTGTGGTCGCCGATGAGGTTGACCCGCCCCGGGGCGTGGGCCCGGATCACGCCCGGTCCCGCAGGGTGGCGGCGGCGTCCTCGGGGCGCACCGGGTTGAAGTAGATGCCCCCGCCCACCTCGGCGGCGGCCACGAAGCGGGGGGTGCCCGGCGAGCGGTACAGCGGGGCCACGTGCAGGTGGACGTGTGCCGTCGGCCAGGCCCCGCCGTCGGTGGGGCGCTGGTGGAACCACGCCATGTAGGGCATCGGCGCGTCGAAGAGCCGGTCGAGGCGGCCCAGGGCGTCGACCAGCACCGCGGCCAGACCGTCGCGGCCGTCGTCGTCGAGGGCGGGGAGGTCGGGGACGTGGGCGGCGGGGGCGACGAGCAGCCCGTAGGGCCAGTTGGCGGCGTGGGGGACCGAGGCCACCCAGCCCCCGGCCTCGGTCACCACGAGGTCGACCGGGGGCGGGTCGCACAGCGCGCAGCGGCCGTCGCCCAGCTCGGCGGCGGGCACCGGCGGGACCTCGTCGTACGCGTAGATCTGGCCGTGCGGGTGAGGGATGGTGGCGCCGACCTCGGGGCCCCGGTTCTCGAACACCAGCACGTAGGCCACGTCGGCGCGGGCACCCAGGCTCGCCGTGCGTTCGGCCCACAGGTCGACCACCCGGCGGGCCCCGGTCACGCCGAGGTCGGCGAAGGCGGCGTCGTGCTCGGCGGTGTAGAGCACGATCTCGCAGCGCTCGTCGGGCATCGGCGGCCAGCGGTTCGGGAAGGCCTTCACCTCGTAGGGCTCGGGCGCCTCGAGGCCGCCGACGCAGAACGGGCATGCGGCCGGGCCGGGCTGGTTGGGCCGGCCCTGGCGGGCGGCCACGATGCGGACCTGCTCGCCGCCGAGCGGGTCGATCCGTCGTTCGAACCCCGGGGTCACGTCGCGCTCAGCCCTCGAAGCGGGCCCGGGCCTCGGCCAGGTGGTCGAGGATGGCCAGGTCCCACGGCGCCCGCATGGCGATGTTGACCTGGTCGGCCCCGGCCTCGACGAAGGCCCCGACCTGGTCGACCATCTCGTCGGGGGAGCCGACCAGGCAGCCCGACCGGGCGTAGTCGGCCATGGCCCCGAACTGGGCCCGGAGGGCGTCGTCGTCCTGGGCGGCGCCGACGTTGACCGCGCAGCGGATGGTGGCCGGGTCCCGGCCCAGGTCCTCGCAATGGCGGGCCAGCACCGAGCGCTTGTGGGCGAAGGCCTCGGGCGACACGAAGGGCACGTTCCAGCCGTCGGCGTACCGGGCGGCCAGGCGCAGGGTCCGCTTCTCGCCCCCGCCGCCGACCCAGATCGGCAGGCGCTCCTGGACGGGCTTGGGATCGCAGGCCGCGTCGGTCAGGGTCACGTGCTCACCCTGGAAGTCGGTCCGGTCCTGGGTGAGCAGGCCCCGGATCGCCTGCAGCGACTCCTCGAGCAGGTCGAGGCGCTCACCGGCGGGGGCGAAGCGGATCCCGTAGGCCTCGTACTCGTTGACCGCCCACCCGGCGCCCAGCCCCAGCTCGGCCCGGCCGCCGGAGAGGTGGTCGATGGTCGTGATGGCGTTGGCCAGCACGGCGGGGTGGCGGTAGCCCACGCAGTAGACGAGCGAGCCGACCCGCACCCGCTCGGTGGTGAGGGCCAAGGCGGTGTGGGCGGCCACGGCCTCGAGGCAGTGGGTCCCGCCGAGGTCGGCCGCGTAGAAGTGGTCCCAGATCGAGATCCAGTCGAAGTCGTGGCCCTCGATGCGGCGCCACAGGTCGGTGAGCTCCTCGACCGTCGTGTTCTGCAGGCCGGTGTGCACACCCCACGTCGGGCTCATGGCCCGGACGGTAGTGCGGGTGAGAGCGCGCCGGACCCGGCCCTCTACGCTCCCTGCGACGGCACGACCTGGAGGTGCGCCACGCGGTCGAGAGGATGGGGGAGCGACGGCAACTGGTGGTCCTGGCTCGCCGTGGTCCTCGTGTGCGGGGCGATCCTGTGGGTGTCCCTCGGCGTCCTCCGGGGCGACGGCGGCGACGACTGGCCCCGTCGCGGCGCCCCCACCCTGGCCTGGGTGGGGGACCGGCTCTTCGTCTACGGCGGCCTGCCCGTGCCCGACGACGACGAGGACGTGCGCACGGTCACCCCGCTGAACGACGCCGCCCTGATCGACCCGGCCACCGACGACGTCGACCTCCTCCCGGACCCGCCCTTCGACCGCCCGCTGCGGGGCAGCCCCGCCGCCGCCGAGGTGGACGGCGAGGTGTTCCTCATGGGCCAGCTCTGCCGGGAGCCGAGCGACGACGCCCGGGCCTGTGACCCGGGGGGCTACCGGGCCGCCGTCTACGCCCCGGAGCGGGGCGACTGGCGCAACGTCACCCTGCCCGGGGCCCTGGCCACCATCGTGAACGGCCAGAGCACCACGGCCGGGGTGACGAGCGACGGCCGGGTGGTCCTGGTCCTCGGTGGCCAGGACGCCTTCGGCGCCCTCGCCGGCCGTCAACTCTGGACCTACGACGTGGCCGGCGAGACCTGGGCCCCGCTCCCGGCGCCGCCGTCGCTCGTCGAGTCGGTGTGCCTGACCGGCGATGTCGTCGTGGTCGGCTCGGGCCTGGTCGGCGCCACCGCCGGCGTCGAGGGTCCGTCCCTCTCGGTGCTCGATCTCGCCGGTGGGGCCGATACGTGGCTGCCCACCGGCCCCGCCGACGTGATCGCCACCGTCGACCGCCCGACCATGGCCTGTGGCACCGACGAGGTGCTGGTCGACGTCGGCGACGACGCCACCCGGATCTACCTGCTGGGCCCGACCGGTGGTTGGAGCGAGCCGGCCCAGCCACCCGGCGACGACCTCTACTCCACGGTGCTGTGGTCCGGCGAGGAGTTCTTCTTCCTCGACCCGAACCCGCCCAACCTGGCCTACGACCCGGGCACCGACGAGTGGCGGGGCCTCCAGAACGCCGTGCCCACCGGCTTCCGGGCCGTCTGGACCGGCGACCTGGTCGTGGGCTGGCCGGGCCGGACCGACCTCCCCAGCTCCTTCGCCCCGTAGCGGCCGGTCGGACCCCGCTAGGAAGCGCTAGGGGTGGCGCATCGGGAGGTGGGGGATGCCGTCCTCGACGTACTCGGGTCCGCTGACCTCGAAGCCGAGGCCCTCGTACCAGGCCCGGAGGTGGGACTGGGCGTCGGCGTGCACCGGCCCCGGGGCGTCGGCCAGCACGTCCTCGACGAGGCGGCGGGCCAGGCCGTCGGAGCGGGCGTCGGGCCGGGTCACCACCCGCCCGAGGCGCTGGCTGCCGTCGGGCTCCACCAGCACCCGCACGTAGGCCAGCGGATGGCCGCCGTCGTCCGCGAACCAGCGGTGCTCGGTGCCCGGCTCGGTGTCGCGCCCGTCCAGCTCGGGGTAGGGGCAGGCCTGCTCGACCACGAACACGTCGACCCGCAGGCGCAGCAGCTCGTAGAGGGTGGCGGCGTCGAGGTCGGCGAAGCAGGCCCGGCGGAGGATCATCGGCGCCAGTCTCGCCCGTACGATGCCGGACATGGGTCCTCTCTCCGGGGTGAAGGTGATCGAGATCGCGGGCATCGGCCCCGGTCCGTTCACGGCGATGGTGCTGGCCGACATGGGGGCCGACGTGGTCCGGGTCGACCGGGCGGCGGCGGCGCACGGGGGTGACCCCGACGACCCGCCCCGCGACATCCTCACCCGGGGGCGCCGCTCGGTCGCCCTCGACCTGAAGCACCCCGACGGCGTGGCCGCCCTGCTGCGCCTGGTCGAGGGGGCCGACGTGCTCATCGAGGGATTCCGCCCCGGGGTGGCCGAGCGTCTGGGCTTCGGCCCCGACGTCTGCCACGAGGCCAACCCCCGCCTGGTCTACGGGCGGATGACGGGGTGGGGCCAGGACGGCCCCTACGCGCAGGCCGCCGGCCACGACATCAACTACATCGCCCTGGCCGGGGCGCTGCACCCCATCGGCCGGGCGGGTGAGGCGCCCCTGCCCCCGCTCAACCTGGTCGGCGACTTCGGCGGCGGCGGCATGCTGCTCGCCTTCGGCATCGCCTGTGCGCTGGTCGAGGCCAAGGCCTCGGGCGAGGGCCAGGTGGTCGACGCCGCCATGGTCGACGGGTCGGCCCTGCTCATGACCTTCATCCACGGCCTGAAGGCCATGGGTGTGTGGGGCGGTCCCCGGGGCACCAACCTGCTCGACACCGGGGCGCCCTTCTACGACGTCTACGAGTGCGCCGACGGCGAGTACGTGGCCCTGGGCTCGATCGAGCCCCAGTTCTACGCCGAGCTGGTGCGCCTGAGCGGCCTGACCCACGAGCCCCACCAGATGGACCGGTCGGCCTGGCCCGCCATGCGCGAGGAGTTGACCCGGGTCATGAAGGCCAAGACCCGCGACGAGTGGTGCGAGCTGATGGAGGCCAGCGACGTGTGCTTCGCCCCCGTCCTCTCCATGGAGGAGGCGCCGCAGCACCCCCACAACGTCGCCCGGGAGACCTTCGTCGAGGTGGCCGGGATCCCGCAGCCCAACGCCGCCCCCCGGTTCAGCCGTACGCCCGGTGGCATCGCCCGCCCGCCGGCGCATGCCGGCCAGCACACCGACGAGATCCTGGCCGAGGCGGGCTTCGGAGCCGACGAGATCGCCGCCCTGCGCGAGGCGGGGGCGGCGGCCTGATGGCCAACCTGGTCGTCTTCCACGCCCACCCCGACGACGAGTCCATCCAGACCGGCGGGACCATGGCCAAGGCCGTGGCCGACGGCCACCGGGTGACCCTGGTGGTCGCCACCCGGGGCGAGCACGGCGAGATCGTGCCCGGCGTGCTGGCCGAGGGCGAGCAGCTCGGCCTGCGCCGGGTGGCCGAGACCTACCGCTCGGCCGAGGCCCTGGGCGTCCACCGGGTCGAGTTCCTGGGCTACGTCGACTCGGGCATGGTGGGGGAGCCGACCAACGACGAGCCCGGCTCGTTCTGGCAGGCCGACCTCGAGCACGCCGCCCGGCGGCTGGCCCTGATCCTCGAGGAGGAGCAGGCCGACGTCGTCACCTACTACGACGAGAACGGCGGGTACGGCCACCCCGACCACATCAAGGTCCACCAGGTCGGGCGCCGGGCCGCCGAGCTGGCGGGCACGCCCCGGCGCTACATGGCCACCATGAACCGCGACTTCATCATCGGGCTCATGAAGGAGCGCCTCGAGTCCGGCGACGAGCTGCCCGACGGGGTCGACCGTCCCCAGCTCGGCGAATCGTCCTTCGGCCAGCCCGCCGCCCGCATCACCCACGAGGTCGACGTCTCGGCCCATGTCGGGGCCAAGCGGACCTCGATGGCGGCCCACGCCAGCCAGATCCCCGACGACCACTTCTTCCTGGCCCTGCCCGACGACGCCTTCGCCGTCACCTTCGGCCAGGAGTGGTTCATCGAGGAGGGCGCCGCCACCGGCGGCGCCCCCTACGCCGCCGACCTCCTTGCCTGAGGCCCGGTCAGCGTCCCCTCACCCCTGAACCTTGTGCAAACCCGCCGTCATGGCGGCTCGAACGCACAAGGTTCGGTCCGAGTGGCGGGGTCAGCGGACGAAGTGCTTACCGAGGGTCTCGAGCTGGCCCTGGTAGTTGGAGCCGATGCCGGTGCCGTAGAGGCGTTCGGGGGGCTCGATCATGGCCTCGAAGGTCAGCTTGCAGACGGGCTGGCGGTGCTCGACCATGAACGGCACGTCGTGGGCCCGCACCTCCAGCGCCGCCCGTGACCCCTTGAGCACCCCGGTCGGGTCGTAGCCGAAGCCGGGGTCGAAGAAGCCGGCGTAGTGGGTGCGGAGCTCGCCCGCCGTCGGGTCGTAGGCGGTCATCTCGGCGGCCAGGTCGGGGGGGATGACCACGGCCTCGTCGGAGAGCAGCAGGTAGAAGGCCCCGGGGGCCAGGACCACCCGGTCGCCCTCCTCGCGGGTCACCGGGTCCCAGTAGTCCTCGGGCTGGTAGGCGGCGATGCGGCCCATGTCGAGCAGCGCCGTGTGGGGCTTGGCCCGGTGACCGACCCGCCCGGCGGCGTCACCCCGCAGGTCGAGGCCGAGGAACAGGCCGCCGCTGGTCACGAAGTCGTCGTCGGCCACCGCCCCGCCGTCACGGAAGAGGAGGCCGTCGGCGGCGTGGCGGGCGCGCAGCTCGTCGTCGGTGAGCGACACCCGGTCGCCGGCGATGAGGCGGACCTGGTTCAGGGCCAGACCCTCGTGGACCCGCACGGTGAAGGAGAGGGGGACCACCTCCAGCCACAGCGAGCCGTGGTAGCCGGGGGCGATGTCGTCGAAGTGGTGGCCACCGTCGGTGATGACCCGGGTGAAGACGTCGAGCCGCCCCGTCGAGCTCTTGGGGTTGGTGCGGGCCCGCAGGTGCGGGGGCAGGGCCAGCGTCTCGCGCAGGGGCACCAGGTAGGGCCGGTGGGTCTCCAGCACCGCGCCGTCGCCGGTCAGGTCGACCTCGTCGAGCACGTAGCGCTTGACCTGCTGCTCGACGGTGTCGGCGCCGGGCAGGAAGCTGCAGCGGATGCGGTAGGCGACGGGCCCCAGGTGGAGGTCGACGCTGGCGGGCTGGATGGCGGCCTCGTCGGCACCGGTGATCCAGCCGTCGGCCACGGCGGCGGCCAGGTGTTGGCTGGGTAGGACGCCGGTGGCGCCGTCGGGCAGGGGCATCGCCCGCGGATCGTACCGGGCGCCACGGGTAGCCTCGCCGCCGCATGTCGACCTCGGCGCTGATCGACCTCCACGGCTGGTGGGCGTGGGTGGTCGTGGGGGCCAACGCCGCGGCCGGCTGCTGGGCGCTGGCCGCCAACTGGATCGAGGCCCTCCGGGGCCGGGCCCTGTGGTGGTTCGTCGGGGTGGCCTGGGCCACGATCCTCGTCCAGGTCGTGCTCGGCGTGGTCCTGCTGAACCGCGACCTCGAGACGGTCCAGTTCCACGAGTTCTACGGCTTCGTGGCCCTCATCTCCGCCGCCCTCATCTACAGCTACCGCCAGCAGGTGAAGGAGCACCTCTACCTGCTCTTCGGCCTCGGCAACCTCTGGCTGATGGGCCTCGCCCTCCGGGCCCTCTACCTGGCCTGAGCCGGTTGCTCAGAGGTTCACGACGGGGCAGGTCAGGGTGCGGGTGATGCCCTCGATCATCTGCACCCGGCTCACGACCATCTTGCCCAGGTCGTCGACCGAGCCGGCCTCGGCCACGGCGATCACGTCGTAGGGGCCGGTGACGTCGTCGGCGGTGACGATGCCGTCCACCTCGGCGATCTGGCTGGCCACGGCGGCGGCACGGCCCACCTCGGTCTGGATCAGCACGTAGGCCCGCACGCTCATGGTCTCCCCCTCGTCGGTGGTCGGGGCCCAGCGTACGCGACACGGCCCGGGCCCTCGTGGGGCCCGGGCCGTGGCTCACACCGGAAGGGGCGACGGTGCGAGGATCAGGCGGCGCTGGACTCGGCCTCGATGGCCTCGCTGCCGCCGGCGCCGCCGACGGCGACCTTGCGGGGCTTGGCCGCCTCGGCCACCGGGATGGTGACGACGAGGACGCCGTCCTCGTAGGTGGCCTCGACCCGGTCACCGTCGAGGGTGTCGCCCAGGAGCAGGCGCCGCTCGAAGCGACCCTGCCGGCGCTCACCGGCGATGACCTGCTCGTCCTCGGCCCGGGCCCAGCGCCGCTCGGCGCCGACGGTGAGGACGTTGCGCTCGACCTCGAGGTCGATGTTGTCGGCGCCGACGCCGGGCAGGTCCAGGTAGACGGTCACGGTGTCGCCCTTGCGCACGGCGTCCATCGGGACGGCGGGGGTGCGGGCGGTGGCCTGGTCGGCCAGGCGGTCCAGCTCACGGAAGGGGTCGAACTGCAGCAGCATCGGAGTGCCTCCTCGGTTGCGGATGCGTTGGACGGTTTGCGGCACGTCTCGGATACTAGCAATGAAGTTGAGTGTTGACAACACAAGTTTGCTGCATGTCTGGAAACAAGTCAGGGGAGCGGACGGCCGCGGACGCGACAAGGTCGAGGCACCAGCACCCCGTTTCGGGGGGCGAGCGCCTCGACCTCGGAAGGACGAGCGGGGGCGGAGGCGCCCCCGTGATCAGGCGTCGAGGTGCTTCTCGAGCCCGCGGAGCTGGTCGCGGAGGGCGGCGGGGAGCCGCTCGCCGACGAAGTCGTAGTGGTCCTCGATACGGCCCACCTCGTCGCGCCACAGGTCGGCGTCGACGGTGAGCAGCCGCTCGACGACGGCGTCGTCGAGGTCGAGGCCGCTGGTGTCGAGGTCCTCGACCCGGGGGACCCGCCCGATGGCGGTCTCGGTGGCCTCCACCTCGCCCTCCAGACGCTGGATGATCCACTTCACGACCCGGCTGTTCTCGCCGTAGCCGGGCCACAGGAAGCGGCCGTCGTCACCCTTCTGGAACCAGTTGACCCAGTAGAGGCGGGGCAACTTGTCGGCGTCGGCCTGTTCGCCGATCGCCAGCCAGTGGGCCATGTAGTCACCCACGTTGTACCCGCAGAACGGGTGCATGGCGAAGGGGTCGAAGCGGACCTCGCCGACGGTGCCGGCGGCGGCCGCCGTCTTCTCCGACGACATGATCGAGCCCAGGAACACGCCGTGCTCCCAGTCGTTGGCCTCGGTCACCAGGGGCACCGTGCTGGCCCGGCGGCCACCGAAGAGGATGGCTGAGATGGGCACCCCGGCGGGGTCGTCCCACACGTCGGAGATGACCGGGCACTGGGCGGCGGGGGCGGTGAAGCGGGCGTTGGGGTGGGCCGCCGGCTTGTCGCTGTCGGGGGTCCAGTCGTTGCCCTGCCAGTCGACCAGGTGGTCGGGGGCGTCGCCCATGCCCTCCCACCAGACGTCGCCGTCGTCGGTGCGGGCCACGTTCGTGAAGATCACGTCGCGGTCGAGGGTGTGCATGGCGTTGGGGTTGGTCTCCATCGACGTGCCCGGGGCCACGCCGAAGAAGCCGGCCTCGGGGTTCACGGCGTAGAGCCGACCGTCCTCGCCGAACTTCATCCAGGCGATGTCGTCACCGACGGTCTCGACCTTCCACCCCGGCAGGGTGGGGATCATCATCGCCATGTTGGTCTTGCCGCAGGCCGACGGGAAGGCGGCGGCGACGTAGCGGGTCTCGCCCCCCGGTGGGGTCACGCCGAGGATGAGCATGTGCTCGGCCAGCCAGCCCTCGTCGTGGGCCATGGCCGAGGCGATGCGCAGGGCGAAGCACTTCTTGCCCAGCAGGGCGTTGCCGCCGTAGCCCGAACCGTAGGACCAGATCTCGCGGGTCTCGGGGAAGTGCGAGATGTACTTGTTCTCGCCGTCGCAGGGCCAGGCCACGTCCTCGCGGTCGTCGAGGGGGTAGCCCACCGAGTGGAGGCACTTCACGAAGGGGCCGTCACCGAGCACGGCGAGCACGTCGGCGCCCATGCGGGTCATCGTCCGCATGTTGGTCACCACGTAGGGCGAGTCGGTCAGCTGCACGCCGATGTGGGCGATGGGCGACCCGAGCGGGCCCATGGAGAAGGGGACGACGTACATCGTCCGCCCGTGCATGGCGCCCCGGAAGAACTCGAGCATCTCGGCCTTCATCTCGGCCGGCGCCCGCCAGTTGTTGGTGGGGCCGGCGTCGATCTCGGCCTCGGAGCAGATGAAGGTGCGGTCCTCGACCCGGGCCACGTCGGCGGGGTCGGACCGGGCCAGGAAGCTGTTGGGCCGCCGCTCGGGGTCGAGGGGCTCGAAGGTGCCGCCCTCGACGAGGAGGTCGCACAGGCGGGCGTACTCGTCGGCGGAGCCGTCACACCACTCGACGGCGTCGGGCTCGAAGACGGCCGCCCACTCCTCGACCCAGTCGAGCAGGGCCTGGTTGGTGGTGGGGGGGTTGGACACGCTCACCGTCCTTGGAGGAAGTCGGGCGTGCCGAGATCGACCTCGGAGCCCATGCCGACAGCGGTCGCCCTACCCGAGCCGTCGAGGTCGAAGACCACGCGTTGGCCCTGGCGGAGCGTGCGGAAGAGCGACCCCTCGAGGGCCTCCTCCGCGAGGTCGTACTCGGTCAGGTCGGTGTCGGCGACCACGACACCCACCTTGGTGACCGGGTCGTAGGACTTGACGACGCCCTGCACCGTCGTGCCTACCGGGTGGCCTTGGTGACCTTGCCGGCCCGGATGCACGAGGTGCAGGCCCGGACCCGGCGCGTGCGGCCGTCGACGACCGCACGCACGCTCTGGATGTTCGGGTTCCAGCGCCGGCGCGTGCGGCGATGGGAGTGGCTCAGCTTCATGCCGAACGACGGGTGCTTGCCACAGATCTCACAGACCGCAGCCATGGCGGTAGAACCTCACGACACAGGCGACAGGGGTGCCTGACGGTACCAGCCGCCCGACGAACTCCCGCAGTCGAGGGCTCCCGTCGCCACCGTCGACGGTGAGTACCATCGGCCGCCATGCCTGCCCGGGAGCACCTCGCCGCCGACGACCTGCGGACCGCCATCGCCGTCTTCCGGGACCTGCTGCGGTCGCACCAGGAGCCGATCAACCGGCTGAACGTCTATCCGGTGCCCGACGGTGACACCGGCACGAACATGGCCCTCACCCTCGAGTCGGTGGTGGCCGAGCTGGACGGCGCCGACGCCGACATGGCCGCCACCTGCAAGGCCATCGGCCACGGCTCGCTCATGGGCGCCCGGGGCAACAGCGGGGTGATCCTCTGCCAGGTCCTGCGGGGCCTCACCACGGTCCTGGCCGAGCACGACACCGTCGACGGCGCCACCTGGGCCCGGGCGCTCACCGAAGCGGCCACCGCCGCCTACGGCGCCGTGGGCACCCCCGTCGAGGGCACCATCCTCACCGTGGTCCGTGAGGCCTCGGAGGCCGGCGCCGACGCCGCGGCCGGTGGCGCCACCCTCGTCGAGGTCCTCGACCGGGGCAAGGGCCAGGGCGCCGACGCCCTGGCCCGCACCCCCGAGATGCTCCCGGTGCTGAAGGAGGCCGGGGTGGTCGACGCCGGCGGCACCGGCTTCCTCCTCCTGCTCGACGCCCTCCTCCACGTGGTCGACGACCGGGCCCTGCCCGAGCCCGACGCCGTGGCCGTGCCCGAGGAGGACCTGGCCCGCACGATGGCCCACGCCGAGCACGGCGAGGGGGGCGGCATCGCCGACCTGCGCTACGAGGTCATGTACCTGCTCGAGGCCCCCGACGAGACCATCCCCGCCTTCAAGGACGTGTGGGCCGGCATCGGCGACTCGATCGTGGTCGTCGGCGGCGACGGCCTCTGGAACTGCCACATCCACACCGACGACATCGGCGCCGCCGTCGAGGCGGCCATCGACTGCGGGCGCCCCCGCAACATCCGGGTCACCGACCTGCTCGAGCAGGTCGAGGAGGAGCGCTGGGTCCGCGACGCCGCCCCCGAGCCGATCGGCAGCGGGGTGGTCGAGACCACGCCCGTGCCCACCGCGGTGGTGGCCGTCTGCACCGGTGACGGCATCCGCCGCATCTTCCACAGCCTGGGCGTCCAGGGCGTGGTCGTCGGCGGCCAGACCATGAACCCCTCGACGGCGCAGTTGCTCGAGGTGGTCGAGGCCGTTCCCGCCGAGGAGGTCGTCATCCTCCCCAACAACAAGAACATCATCGCCGTGGCCCGCCAGGTCGACGCCGAGACCACCAAGACGGTCCGCGTGGTGCCCACCCGGGGCGCCGCCGAGGGTTTCGCCGCCCTGCTCGCCTACGACCCCCAGGCCGCCGCCGACGACAACGCCGAGGCCATGGAGGAGGCGGCCGCCGCCGTGGTCACCGGCGAGGTCACCCGCGCCGTGCGCGAGTCGACCAGCGAGGCCGGTCCCATCGCCGAGGGCGACTACCTCGGCATCAGCGGCGACGGGATCAAGGCGGTGGCCCGCTCGGTGGCCGAGGCCGCCGTGGGGCTGCTCGACGTGCTCGTCACCGAGGACCACGAGATCGTCACCGTGATCGAGGGCGAGGGCGCCACGGTCGGCGACACCCGCCACATCCGCGAGTGGCTGGAGGACAACCGTCCCGACGTCGAGACCGAGGTCCACCATGGCGGCCAGCCCCTGTACCCCTACTACTTCGGCATCGAGTGAGCCGACCCCTCGTCAGCACGGACGGGGGGTGCCGGTGACCGAGGCGCCGCTGACCCTGGCGGACTTCGCCGAGCGGCCGGTCGACGCCCTGAAGGGGGTGGGGCCGAAGAAGGCCGCCGCCCTCGACCACCTCGGCATCACCAACCTGCTCGACCTGCTGACGTGGTACCCGCGGCGGTGGCTGGACCGCACCCGCCAGTCGACCATCGGCGAGCTGGAGGAGGGCGAGCAGGCGACGCTGCTCGTCCGGGTCGAGCGGGTGAACGTCCGCCGCACCCGCAACGGCAAGGCCATCGTCGAGGTCCGGGTGACCGACGGCACGGGCGGTCTCACCGTCCCGTACTTCAACCAGCCCTGGATGGAGCGCAAGTTCCGGGTGGGCCAGGAGCTGGTCCTCTTCGGCCGGATGGACACCTACCGGGGCGCCCGCCAGCTGAAGGACCCGGTGCTCGACGAGGTGGGCGACGAGACGGGCCGGATCGTGCCCGTCTACCCGCAGGCCGGCGGGCTGACCTCGCGGGAGTTCCGGGACTGGATCGCCGAGACCCTCCGCCGCTCCACGGCCCGGGGCATCGCCGACCCGGTGCCCGCCGCCGTCCTCGACCGCCACGACCTCGTCGACCGGGCCACGGCCATGACCGAGATCCACCGCCCGGACACGATGGGCGACGTGGGTCGGGCCCGCCGCCGGCTCGTCTTCGACGAGCTCTTCCGGGTCCAGATCGCTCTCGTCCGCCGCAAACGGGAGCTGGAGGCCACCACCTCCGGGGTCGACCACGACCTGTCCGGCGAGCTGGTCCGGGCGTTCCACCAGCGCCTGCCGTACCCGCTCACCGGGGCCCAGGAGCGGGTCATCGGCGAGATCGAGGCCGACCTGGCCCGGCCCCACCCCATGCACCGCCTGCTGCAGGGCGACGTCGGCGCCGGCAAGACCGTCGTGGCCGTGAGCGCCCTGCTCATGGCCGTGCAGGGCCACCACCAGGGCGCCCTCATGGCTCCCACGGAGGTGCTGGCCGAGCAGCACCACCTCGGCCTGCGCGACCTGCTGGCCGACCTGACCGTCCCCGACGACACCACCCTGATGGGCGAGCGCCCGCTGCGGCTCGAGCTGCTCACCAACCGGACCACCGGGGCCGAGCGCAAGCGCATCCTCGAGGGCCTGGCCGACGGCACGGTCGACCTGGTGGTCGGCACCCACGCCCTCATCCAGGACGCCGTCACCTTCGGCTCGCTGGGCGTGGTGGTCATCGACGAGCAGCACCGCTTCGGCGTCGAGCAGCGGGCCGCCCTGCGCGACGCCGGGGCCGGCGACGCCGTGCCCGACGTCCTCGTCATGACGGCCACCCCCATCCCCCGCACGGCGGCCATGACCGTCTACGGCGACCTCGACGTGTCGGTCCTCGACGAGCTGCCGCCCGGCCGCACCCCGGTGACCACCGAGTGGGTCCGGGTGGCCGAGGGTGAGCTCGCCCTGGGCACCCCCGAGCTGTGGCAGAAGGTCCGCGACGAGGTGGCCGCCGGGCGCCAGGCCTACGTCGTCTGCCCGCTCATCGAGGAGAGCGACAAGCTCCAGGTGGCCTCGGCCGAGCAGACCTGGGAGGCCCTCCACGGGGGTGAGCTGGCCGGCCTCGAGGTGGGCCTGCTCCACGGCCGGGTGACCCCGGCCGAGAAGGAGCAGACGATGGAGCGGTTCCGGTCCGGGGCCCTCGAGGTGCTGGTGGCCACCACCGTCATCGAGGTGGGGGTCGACGTCCCCAATGCGACGGTGATGGTCGTGCTCGACGCCGACCGCTTCGGCATCGCCCAGCTCCACCAGTTGCGGGGCCGGGTGGGCCGGGGCGCCGACCGGTCCTGGTGCTTCCTCGTGGGTCAGGGGCTGACCGAGGAGGGCACGACTCGCCTCGAGGCCATGGTCCGCACCGGCGACGGCTTCGAGTTGGCCCAGGTCGACCTCGAGCTGCGGGGCGAGGGCACCCTCTTCGGCGAGCGGCAGAAGGGCCGCAACGACCTCAAGCTGGCGTCACTGCGGCGCGACGGGCAGTGGGTCGTGGTGGCCCGCAGCGAGGCCGAGCGCCTGCTCGACGAGGACCCCGCCCTGACGGCGCACCCGGCCCTGGCCGCCGAGATCGACCTCTTCCACGAGGAGGACGAGGCCGAGTTCCTCCTCAAGAACTGAGCACGGTTGTCACTCGTCGCCGAGCGCGGCGCACGTGACGCCGCGGATGGGGAAGCGGCTGAGGCGGCCGTCGCTCAGGCGCATCGACCACAGCTGCTTGGCCGGGTTGCGGAGGGG
This sequence comes from uncultured Iamiaceae bacterium, assembly GCA_964438115.1. GTDB lineage: Bacteria > Actinomycetota > Acidimicrobiia > Acidimicrobiales > DATDAH01 > DATDAH01. The sequence continues at coordinate 5,970 of CAYTJS010000009.1, read as the reverse complement.
GCGGGTGCCGGCGGCGACGCCGACCACGTCGGAGAGGTTCATGGAAGACCCGTCCCGGCAGGTGCCCCGGTAGGCGACGTAGGCGTAGGGCCCGACCTGGGCGTCGGTGGTGGCGGTGTCGCGGATCTCCCAGACCGGGGCGCCGTTGGGCTGGCGTCGGACCAGCACCTCGCTCAGGAAGACCAGCCGGCGCTGGGGCGTCCGGAAGACGGCGAGGCCCACCTCGGGCGGGCTGAACCTCACGAGCTGGCCCCGTGGGCTCCTCGTAGCTTCGCAGATCGGTGGTGTGATGGCGGCGCATCACCCGCCGGCGAGCTCGTCCTCGTCGGGAACGACGACGTCCCAGCGGTCGAGGCAGTCCGCGCACCGGTACGCGACGACGTCGCCGGGCTGGAAGGGATCGTCGGGCGGCGGCGTGGAGAGCAGGTGGCAGGTGCCCCCGCAGTCGACGCAGACGATGGTCTCGGGGACGAGGGGACCGGTGCGCACCACCCCGACGGTAGGCCCTGCCGAAGGTGAACCGGTACCGTCCTGTCCGTGACGAAGGTGCTGTGCCCGGGGTCGTTCGACCCGATCCACAACGGCCATCTCGAGGTGATCGAGCGGGCGGCCCACCTCTTCGACGAGGTCGTGGTCGCCGCCATGCGCAACCCTCAGAAGGGGGAGCCGCTCTTCAGCCTCGAGGAGCGCGAGGCCATGATCGGCGAGAGCCTGGCCCACCTGCCGAACGTCACGTTCACGATGTTCTCCAGCCTGGTCGTGGACCTGGCCCGGGAGATCGGGGCAGACTTCATCGTGAAGGGACTGCGGGCGGTCAGCGACTTCGAGAGCGAGCTCCAGATGGCCCAGATGAACCACGCCATCAGCGGCGTGGACACCCTGTTCATCCCGTCCGCCTCGTCCCACTCCTTCCTGGCCTCGCGGCTCATCCGCGAGATCGCCCGGTTCGGTGGCGACGTGGCGTCGATGGTCCCCGAGCCGGTCGCCAAGCGGCTGGCCGACCGGTTCCCGGCGGGGTGAGGCGCCCGTGAGCGTCCAGGACCCCACCGGGGAACGGGCCAACCCCTACCGCATGCCCGAGGTCGAGCAGCTGCTCGACCGGGTGGCCGACCTCATCGACTCGGCCCGGCCCATGCCGCTGTCCACCTCGGTGGTCATCAACAAGGACGAGATCCTCGACCTGCTGGTCGAGGTCCGCAGCCGCCTGCCCGAGGAGCTGCGGGCCGCCCGCTGGCTGCTGAAGGAGCGCGAGGAGTTCCTCGACAAGGTCCGGCGCGAGGGCGAGGACTTCCTCGACGAGGCCCGGGGCCAGGCCGAGCGCATGGTCCAGCGCACCGAGGTGGTCAAGGCCGCCGAGGCCCGGGGCCGCCAGATCGTGGACAAGGCCGAGGCCCGGGCCCGCCAGATGCGCCACGAGGCCGAGGACTTCGTCGACCAGAAGCTGGGCAGCTTCGAGATCGCCCTGGAGCGGATCCAGGCCCAGGTGGCCCAGGGTCGGGCCAAGCTCCAGTCGGTGGCCACGCCCCGGCCCGCCGAGGACGACCTGGCCGACGTGGCCCAGTTCGGCGCCCACGGCGACGAGCGCACCGAATTCTTCGACCAGGACCTGTGAGCCGGCCGTCGGCCGGGGCCCCGCTGCGGGTCGGCGTCGCCGACCTCCTGCGTTCCCTCGGCTCCCGCCGGGACCACCACCTCGAGCTGCCCGTCGACGACCTCGGGGTGGTGGCCACCCGGGTCGACCCCGACGCCGAGGTCGTCCTCGACCTGGTGCTGGAGGCCTTCAGCGGGGGCATCGCCGTCTCCGGTGCCGTCGAGGTGCCCTGGGTGGGGGAGTGCCGCCGCTGCCTCGACCCGGTGCGGGGCACGTCGACCCAGCGGGTGTCGGAGATCTTCGGCGGGGCCGAGGGCGACGAGGACGCCTACCCCCTCGAGCACGAGGAGATCGACCTCGAGCCCATGGTCCGCGACGTGGTGGCCGGGGCCCTGCCCCTCGCCCCGGTGTGCCGGCCCGACTGCCCGGGCCCGGCGCCCGAGACCTTTCCGACCGGGCCCGCCGAGGAGGACGCCCCCCGGCCCGACCCCCGCTGGGCCGCGCTCGACGAGCTCTCCTTCGACGAGTGAGGGGGCCGGGGGCCGCGCCCGGTAGCCTCGTTGGTCGCTCCAACGACCTGAGGACCTGACGATGGCCGTCCCCAAGAAGAAGACCTCCAAGGCCAAGGGCCGTAGCCGCATGGCCTCGGCCTGGCGCATCAAGACCTCCGGCCGCAGCACCTGCCCACGCTGTGACGCCGTGCGCCGCCCGCACCGGGTGTGTGGCAACTGCGGTTGGTACGCCGGCCGCCACGCCGTCGACGTCGACTGACCCGTCGCCGACCGCGGACCGGAGGGGATCGCCGTGCTACCCGTCGCCGTCGACGCCATGGGGGGCGACAAGGCCCCCGACGAGATCGTGGCCGGCGCCCGCCTGGCCGTCGAGGAACTGGGCGTGCCCGTCGTCCTCGTCGGCCGCCCCGAGGACCTGACCGACACCGGCGGTCTCGAGGTGTTGGCGGCCAGCGAGGTCATCGCCATGGACGCCGACCCCGGCAGGAGCGTCCGCACCATGAAGGACTCGTCGCTGGTCCGCGCCGCCGAGGCCGTGCGTGACGGCCGGGCCTCGGCCATGGTCAGCGCCGGCAACACGGGCGCCACCATGGGCTCGGCCCTCCTGCGCATGGGCCGCATCAAGGGCGTCAACCGCCCCGCCATCGCCACCCCCATCCCGGTGCCGGGCACCGACCACCGCACGATCCTCCTCGACGCCGGCGCCAACGCCGAGTGCGTCCCCGAGCTGCTCGTGCAGTTCGCCCTGATGGGGGCCGTCTTCGCCCGCCGCCGGTACGGCACCGAGGTGCCCCGGGTGGCCCTGCTCTCCATCGGCGAGGAGCCGACCAAGGGCTCGCCGCTGGTGAAGGAGACCCACAAGCTGCTGGCCGACGGCGCCCTGGCCGGTGTCGGCGCCGAGTTCGTCGGCAACGTCGAGGGCCGTGACCTGATGACCGAGGAGGCCGACGTCGTCGTCACCGACGGCTTCACCGGCAACGTGGCCCTGAAGACCCTCGAGGGGTCGCTGAAGGGCCTGGTCGGGGCCATCTACGGGGTGTTCGGCTCCACCGACGAGACCCGGGCCGCCGCCGACGTGCTGCTGCCCGCCCTGCTCCCCCTGGCCGAGGAACTGGACCCCGACAGCACCGGCGGCGCCATGCTCCTCGGCGTCGACGGGGTGTGCATCATCAGCCACGGGTCCTCGTCGGCCCGGGCCGTGGTCAACGCCGTGCGGGTGGCCGCCGAGATGGTGGAGGGCGACCTGGTCGGCGCCCTCACCGCCGCCATCCGCCCCCCCGCCTGACCTGACATCACTGCAAAAGGCCGGAAAAGGGCCGAAACGCGATCCGGGCAGCGCCCGCCACGGGGCGGTACCCTTGCCCGACCCCATTCGCCGAACCGAACGGAGCGTGGCTGACGTGCCGGCCGAGACCCATGTCGAGCAGGGCCCCATGGACCGGGCCGCCGTCCTCGAGCTGATCCGCGACCGCCTGGCCGACATCCTCGAGATCGAGCCGGGCCAGATCCAGGAGGGGGACTCCTTCCAGGACGACCTCGACGCCGACTCCCTGGCCCTCATCGAGCTGGTGGAGGCCCTCGAAGAGGAGCTGTCCGAGCGGGCCGTCGGGTTCCGGATCGAGGACGAGGACCTGGAGGACCTCAAGACGGTCCGCGACGCCGTGGACTACGTGGTCGCCCGCGTGGGCTGAGCCCACGCCCGTCCCGACGCCCATGGCGCGCCCCGGAGTCGACGACGCCGACCGGGCCGCCGCGCCCGACCTCGCCGGCCGTCTGGGCCACGACTTCGCCGACCCGGGCCTCCTCGTCGAGGCCCTGACCCACCGCTCCTACTGCGCCGAGCACGCCGGGACGCCCTCCAACGAGCGCCTCGAGTTCCTGGGCGACGCCGTCCTGGGTCTCGTGGTCACCGACCAGCTCTTCCACGTGGAGGGCGCCTTGCCCGAGGGCGAGCTGGCCATGGCCCGGGCCGCGGTGGTGAGCACCGAGGCCCTGGCCCAGGTGGCCGTCGATCTCGACCTGGGTCGCCACCTGCGCCTGGGCAAGGGCGAGGACGCCACCGGCGGGCGGGCCAAGCGGTCGATCCTGGCCGACGCCACCGAGGCCCTCTTCGGCGCCGTCTACGTCGACGCCGGCATCGAGGCCGCCCGGTCGGTGATCCTGCCCCTGGTGGCCGAACGGCTGGCCGACGCCGTGGCCCTGCCCGGCGAGGCCGACCACAAGACCCGGTTGCAGGAGGCCTCGGCCCGCCGGTTCGGCCAGGTGCCCCGCTACGAGGTGTCGGGCACCGGGCCCGACCACGACCGGGAGTTCACCGCCGTCGTGCGCATCGGGGGCACCGAACGGGGGCGGGGCACGGGGAAGTCCAAGAAGGAAGCAGAGCAGGCGGCCGCGCGCGAGGCGTTCCGGTCCCTGCGGGGGGAGCCCGAGGTGGCCGATGCCTGAGTTGCCGGAGGTCGAGACCATCCGGCGGGAGCTGGAGCGCGAGATCGGGGGCCTGCGCATCAAGGACGTCGAGGTCTTCGACAACCGGTCGATCCGCCGGCACCCGAAGAAGGCGGGCTTCGTCAAGCCCCAGGAGGGGGCCAAGGTCACCTCCGTCCACCGGCGGGGCAAGTACCTCCTGCTCAACCTCGACACCGGCAGCGTGCTGGTGATCCACCTGGGCATGAGCGGCCAGTTGCGCCGCAACCAGGCCAAGGACGCGAAGGAGACCCACACCCGGGTCATCTGGACCTTCACCCAGAAGGGCCAGCTGCGCTTCATCGACCCCCGCAAGTTCGGCGAGACCTTCGTCGTGGCCACCGACGCCCTGGACGACGAGGTCCCCGAACTGGCCCACCTGGGCTTCGATCCCGTCGAGCAGCAGGTGTCCTGGACCACCTTCGGCCAGGCCCTCATCGGCCGCAGCGTCAAGCTGAAGCCCCTGCTCATGGACCAGAAGTTCGTGGCCGGCATCGGCAACATCTACGCCGACGAGATCCTCTACGAGGCCGGCCTGCGCCACGACCGCCTCTCGGACTCGCTCTCCACCCAGGAGATCCGCCGCCTCTACCGGGCCCTGGTCGAGACCCTCCACGACGCCATCAAGTACGGCGGCTCGACGCTCTCGGACGGTCAGTACGTCGACCTGCACGGCAAGGCGGGGGAGTACCAGGAGCACCACAAGGTCTACGACCGCGAGGGCCAGGCCTGCCAGCGCTGCCGGGCCGAGATCGTCCGGGTCAAGGCCAACGGCCGCTCCACCTACTACTGCGAGCAGTGCCAGGTCTGATCCCGCACCGATCCTGACCTACCCACAGGAGATCCCCGCGAGATCCACAGGCGGGGTCCGCGCGTCGGGTGGTGGGCCTCACTAGCGTCGCCCCGTCGTCTCACGCTGGGGTGAAACGTGTTCCTGAAGTCGTTGTCCATGAAGGGCTTCAAGTCCTTCGCCGATGCCACCCGCCTCGACCTCGAGCCGGGCATCACCGTCGTGGTCGGGCCCAACGGCTCGGGCAAGTCCAACGTGGTGGACGCCATCGGCTGGGTGCTGGGCGCCCAGGCGCCGAGCATCGTGCGCTCCAAGTCGATGGACGACGTGATCTTCGCCGGCACGGCCAAGCGACCGGCTCTCGGCCGGGCCGAGGTGGCCCTCACCATCGACAACTCGGCGGGGCTGCTCCCCATCGAGTTCACCGAGGTGACGGTGAGCCGCACGCTCTTCCGCTCCGGCGACAGCGAGTACGCCATCAACAACGTCCCGTGCCGCCTGCTGGACATCCAGGACCTGCTGTCCGACACCGGCGTCGGCCGCCAGCAGCACGTGATCATCAGCCAGGGCCAGATCGACGCCGTCCTCAACGCCAAGGCCGAGGACCGCCGGGC
>CAYTJS010000008.1:0-27263 GCA_964438115.1 uncultured Iamiaceae bacterium | reverse complement strand
CTGGCACCGCTGATCGTCACCGACGACCCGGGTCGGGCCATCGCCCTGGCCGGGATGCTGGCCGTCCTGGTCGGGCTGCTCGAGGTGGCGTTGGGCCTGGCCCGTTTCGGGTTCGTGGCCTCGCTGCTGTCGAAGCCGGTGCAGGTCGGCTACCTGAACGGCATCGCCGTGGTCGTGATGGTGAGCCAGATCCCCAAGCTGCTCGGCGCCCCTTCGACCGGGGGGTCCTTCGTGGGCGAGGTCGGCGACGCCCTCGGGGCCATCGACGACATCCACGTCCCCAGCCTGCTGGTCGGCCTCCTGACCCTGGTCATCCTCGTCTTCACCACCCGGGCCCCGGTGGCGGTGCCGGGGGTGCTCGTCGCCGTGATCACGGCGATCGTGGTCGTCGCCGCCCTCGGGCTGGCCGACGACGGCGTGGCCGTGGTCGGGGTGCTGCCCCAGGGCCTGCCCCGCCCCGAGGTGCCCTGGACGGGCTGGGGTGACGTGGGGGAGTTGGGGCTGGCGGCCGTGGGCATCGTCATGGTGTCGCTGGCCGACACCATCGCCGTGTCGACGAGCTTCGCCGCCCGCCGCCACGACCACGTCGACCCCGACCGCGAGATCCTGGCCGTGGGCCTGGGCAACGTGGCCACGGGGTTCTTCCAGGGCTTCGCCGTGTCGGCCAGCAGCACCCGCACGGCGGTGGCCGAGGAGTCCGGGTCGACCAGCCAGGTCACCGGCCTGGTCGGCGCCCTGACCGTGGCCCTCCTACTGGTGCTGGCCCCCGGCCTGCTGCAGGACCTGCCCACCAGCGCCTTGGCCGCGGTGGTCCTGGTCGCCGCAGGCCGCCTGGCCGACGTCCCGTCCCTCCTGCGCCTGATCCGGGTCCGGCCCTCGGCCGCCGTCCTGTCCATCCTCACGTCCCTGGGGGTGATCCTGCTGGGGGTGCTGCCCGGGATCGCCGTGGCCGTGGTCCTGTCGATCCTGGTCTTCTTCCACGGCCACTGGATGCCCCGGGACCAGGTCCTGGGCCGGGTGGCGGGCGAGCGGGGGTGGCACGACGTCGCCGCCCGTCCCGACGTCGCCACCCTGCCCGGCGTGGTCATCTACCGCTTCGAGGCGCCGCTCTTCTTCGCCAACGCCGGCCGCTTCGCCGAGCGGGTGCGGGAGGTGGTCGACACCGCCGACCCCCCGTGCCGGTACCTCGTCCTCCAGTGCGAAGCGGTGACCGACGTGGACGTCACCGCCGCCGAGGTCCTGGTCGCGCTCGACCGCGAGCTGGAGGCCGCCGGGGTCCGGTTGGCCTTCGCCGAGCTCCGGGACCGTCAGCGGGAGGTGCTCGAGGCCTTCGCCGCCGACGACGGGGTGGCCCGCAGCTGGACCTTCCACCGCTCCGTGAAGGAGGCCCTGGAGTCGGTCACCGGCCGGGCCTACGGCGACCTCGGCCTCGACGACGGCCCCCCTCCCGAAATTGCGTGAGTTGGTCCGCCTCAGCGTGACCGACTCACGCAATATGGGTGTGGACGGGCCGAGGTGAACCGCGGCGTCAGTTCGTAGGTGCCGCGCAGGCGGTCGACGGCGCGGGTCATCGCCGCCAGCGAGAACGGCTGGGCCGGAGAGGTGTGACTGCCGTGGCCGAACGTGGTCACCAGCTGGCGGGCGGGCAGGGGGCCCTGCAAGCGTCGGGCATCGTCGGATCGATCCTGGGCGCCGTGATCGCCATCCTCGTCTGCACCCGGGTGATCAGGAAGGGCTGACGATCAGAGCCCGAGGTCGTCGGCCAGGCGGTCCACGTGGTGACGGAAGAAGGCGTCGTGGTCGGTGACGACGCCGTAGGTGTGGCCGAACAGTTCGAGGGACAGCAGGCCGAAGAGGCCGGCCCAGGCTCGGAGGAGGGCCAGGCCCTGGTCGGGGGTGAGGCCACCGCCGAGGGTGGCGGCGATGCGTTCCCCGTCGGCCGCGAAGGCGGGGTCCGGGGTGGCGGCCGGCTCGCCACCGGCGGGGAGGGGGGCGGCCAGGGCGGCGTAGACCCGGGTCGCCGGCGGCACGGTGTCCTGGGGGGCGGCGTACCCGGGCACCGGCGAGCCGTAGAGGAGGGCGTACTCGGCCTGGTTGGCCCGGGCCCAGGCTCGTAGCCCGGCGCAGGCGGCGTGCCACCGGGCGCGGGGGTCGCCGGTGGCCGGCGTGGTCGTCTCGATGGCCGCCCCCAGGCGGTCGTAGCCGCGGGCGATGAGCATGGTGAGCAGGGCCTCCCTGCTCTCGACGTAGCGGTAGATGCCCGACGAGACCATTCCCAGCTCCCGGGCCACCGACCGCAGCGACAGGCCGGCGGCGCCGTCCCGGTCCAGTTGGCGGCGGCCCTCCTCGGCGATGTCGTCGAGGACGGCCTGGCGGACGCGGTCGGACTGGCGGGGCACCCCACCAGCATAGTGAGCAGTGCTCTTGACAGTGAGCGGTGCTCTCAGTAAAGTGAGCACCGCTCACAACAGCGATCGCTGCTCACCAAGGAGTCCTGGATGACGACGACCGACACCCGCCGCTACCTGGCCCCCAGCCGCAACGACGAGCGCTTCAACCGGGCGGTCGGCTGGCTCGTGCGGCACGGCGTCTCCGTGGCCGGCGCCCGGGTCCTCGCCGTGCGGGGCCGGACGAGCGGCGAGTGGCGCACGACCGTGGTCAACCTGCTCGAGCTCGACGGCGAGCGCTACCTCGTGGCGCCCCGGGGCCACACCCAGTGGGTCCGCAACCTGCGGGCCGCCGGCCAAGGTGAGCTGCGGGTCGGCCGCCGCGTCGAAGCCATCGGCGCCGAGGAGGTGGCCGACGCCGACAAGGCCCCCGTCCTGGCCGCCTACCTCGACCGCTGGGCCTGGGAGGTGGGCCGCTTCTTCGAAGACCTGGACACCAACGACGACGCCACCGTCCGGACGGCGGCATCGGACTTCCCGGTGTTCCGACTGCACCGCCAGCCGTTTGCGGGAGGTGCGCTCGGGGCCTACGGCTGGGTGTCGGGAGCGAGCAGGACCATCGGGATCTCGTGCGGAAGTGACTCCCGGTACTTCTCGAAGCGCGGGTTCAGCGACTCGGTGACCGACCAGAGCTCTCGACTCTCGTCGGCGTCGGCCAGGCGGGCCGTCGAGGTAAACCTTCGTGCTCCCACCTCGACGTCGACCCGGGGGTTCGCCTGCAGGTTGCGGTACCACATGGGAAGCCATGCCCCCGCGGCGGACGCCGAGACCACGTACTCGCCGTCACGCTCCCAGTAGATGAGCGGCACCGTCCGACGTTTGCCGGTCCGACGCCCGGTCACGGTGAGCAACAGCACGGGCAGGCCGCTGGTCTTGCCCATGACCTTGCCGTTCGTGGCCCGGTACACCGTCCGCTGGAGCGCCCCGAAGCCACGGTTCATGGCCGCCATGGCCTTCCCCTTGACCGACTCCCGATCGATGGCCATGCCTGCCCCCCGGCTCGGCGGTCGTGACAACGCTCAGGCTAGCGAGCGGCCGAGGTCTGCGTGGCTCAGGCGTCGAGGAGGCGGAGCACGTAGAAGCCGGCGCTGGCGGTGCGGGCCGTCTGGCCGAAGTACCGGAAGCCGTCGATCTTGATGTGGTAGCGGTTGCCGGCGAAGGCCCGGAACTCGACCCGGCTGGTGAGCCAGCGCCCGGCGTCGTCGTTGGCCACGACCTCGCGGAGGCTCCCGCGGGTCTGGCCGCGGTAGACGCCGAGCAGCGTGTCGAAGTCACTGCTGCGGGTGCTGAGGACGACGTCGCGGGTGTAGGCGGGCTCCCACACGAACCACACCGAGTGCCCACCCGGGTTCCCGACGATGCGGGGTTCGTTCGTCTGCAGGGTGGCGCCCAGGTTGGAGCCGGCGAGCACGCCTTGGCGCTCGATGGGGAACGCCCGGGCGAACTGGTCGTTGCCGGCCACCGACACCAACTCGGTGCCGGTGGGCGCCGGGGTGGTCGGGGTGCCCGGTGGCTTGGCCAGCGCCGGGGCGGCCGTGAGGACGATCGCCAGGATCAGGGCCGCTCCCCACACAGGTCGGGTACGTCGCGACATCGGGACACCTCCACCGTTCGGTTGCTCGGGACGAGGCAAACCTACGACAGGCCGGACCGGCCCGGCAGGGCCCAACGGCGCGTCGGTGCCTGGGTGGGGACCCACGCGAAGGACCTTGGTCACCGTCGCCCGACCCTCGGCCGCGTGCGGCCGGCCGGTGGGCACTCGGGGGTCAGGGATCGCGTGGGGGTGGGAGCGGTTGCGCCTGGGGGTTCCGGGGGCCGGGCGGTGGGTCGGGGTCGCTGGTGTAGGTGATGCCATGCGGGCTGGTGACGTGGGCGTGGCGGGTGGTGGGGTCCCAGTGGAGGGTCCAGCCTTGGTGGCGAAGGTGGTGGTGGCGGACGCAGAGGAAGCGGCCGTTGGTGATGCTGGTGGGGCCGCCGTGGGCGTGTTGGTGGATGTGGTCGATCTCGGTCCATTCGCCGGGGAGGCCGCAGCCGGGCCAGACGCAGGTCTGGTCGCGGTAGCGGATGGCTCGGCGTTGCCCGCGGGGGAAGGACTGGACTTGGGCGCCGACGTCGAGGGGGAGGCCGTTGGCGGTGGCGATGATGCGGCCGATGGTGGAGTGGGCGGCGAGGCGGCGGATCAGGGCGGGGGGCACGACGCCGACGCGGACGAGGTCGCTGCGGGTGGTGGCGAGGTCGGTGGGGTCGTCGCCGGTGAGGAGTTCGAGGCTGACGATGGCGTCGATGCTGCGTTTGGGTCGGCCGGGCACGGCGCCGTTGATGGAGGCGGCGAGGGCGGCGATGAGGGCGTCGTAGCGGATCTGTCGGGGGGTGCGGCGGGGGCCGGGCATGTCGGCGGGGTCGTGGTGGGCATAGGCGTCGAGGGCGGCGCGGATGATGGCGGCGCCTTCGGGCTCGGCGGTGCCGTCGATGGCGCTGACGCCGTCGAGGAGGGCGTCGATGGCGAAGCCGCGTTGTTCGTGGGCGCGGGCTTCGTTGTGGCGGCCGAGGCGTTCGTCGGCGAGTTCGGCGAAGACGGCGAGCACGCGGCGGTAGTCGCGGAGGTTGAGGCGGGTGGCGGCGGCGAGGAGGTCGGCTTCGTAGTCGGGGTAGAGCTCTTCTCGGCTGCTGACGGCCTGGGCGAGGGCGTGGGCGTGGTCGATGGGCAGGTCGCCGGCGGTGAGGGCTTTGGCGGTGGCGGGGAAGGTGTGGGTGAGGCGGCCGACGCCGAGGACGCGTCGGGTGACGCCGGGACCGCGTCCGGAGCGGCGGGCGAGGCTGTTGGTGGGGTAGCGGGACCCATCGGCGGTCCAGGCGCCGGAGGCCTCCCAGGTGCCGGCGGCGCGGGCGGTGAGGGCTTCGAGGCGGCCGTGGAGTTGGGTGAGGCCCACGACGCGGGCGGTCTGGGCGGGCCCGGACCAGTCGACCCAGTCGTCGACCTGGGCTTCGAGGCGGGCGAGTTGGGCGGCGATCACCTCGAGCGGGTCGTCGTCGGCCGGATCGAACATCGGTACGTACCCTACGACGGGGGTGTGACACCCGACCTCGGCCGGCACCGGGCCAGACTTGTGGCGTGGCCCAGCACCTTGCCGAGTACAACATCGCCCGGTTGCGGGCACCCCTCGACGCCGACGAGAACGCCGAGTTCGTGGCCGTGCTCGACGCCGTCAACGCCATCGCCGAGGTCACGCCCGGATTCGTCTGGCGACTCACCGACGACGACGAACGGTCGGCGAGCTACGTCCAGGTGTACGACGACCCGCTGGTCATCGTGAACTTCTCGGTCTGGACCGATCTCGAGTCGCTGCGGCACTTCACGTACCGCAGCGGCCACGCCACCTACTTCCGCCGGCGTCGCGAGTGGTTCGAGGTCGCCGGCTCGCAGCTCGTCTGCTGGTGGATCCCGGCCGGGACCATCCCCACCCTCGACGAGGCCCGTCGCCGCCTTGACCACCTGGCCGAGGTCGGCCCCACCCCCGAGGCCTTCACCTTCGCCACGTCCTTCGCCCCCGACGGCACCTGATGCCCGCGGCGCCAGCGGTGCCGGTGCGGGTGGTGTGCGCCACCCGGGCCGCGGCCGACGACATCGCGGTGACGAACCTCACCGGCCGGTCTCTTGGGGCCACGGCCGGCCCGTCGCCCTGAGAGCTACACCTTCTCGCCGACGACGGCGACGGCCTGGCGACGGTCTACAACCGGGCCCTCGACGAGGCCGCCGCCGAACCGGCCCGGCTGGTCTTGGTCCACGATGACGTGCTGGTCACCGACCTCTTCTGGACCGAGCGCGTGCGGGACGGCCTGACCCGCTTCGACGTGGTGGGGGTGGCGGGCAACCGTCGCCGGGTCCCCGGTCAGCCGGGCTGGATCATGGTCGACCTCGACGGGCGCCTCGACGACCCCGAGCACCTCTCCGGGGCCATCGGCCAGGGCGACACCTTCCCGCCCGCCGCGGTGGACGTGTTCGGCCCGCCGGGGCTGGCCTGCCGACTGCTCGACGGCGTGCTCCTGGCCGCCGACAGCCGGACCCTGCACCGCGCTGGCCTGCGCTTCGATGAGCAGTTCACCTTCGACTTCTACGACCTCGACCTCTGCCGGAGTGCCGAGGCCCTCGGCCTCACCATGGGCACCGTGCCCCTCAGCCTCGTGCACGCCAGCCGGGGCACCCTCGACGCCGACTGGCACGAGGCCCACCGTCGCTACCTCGCCAAGTGGGAGCCCTCCTAGCCCCGGACCCCTGGCCGACCCGATCAGCGGGTGAAGGTCAGGTGGGTGACGCCGCTGGGGGTGGCGACCACCTCCACGTCGTAGTCGGCCTCCAGGCCCTCGAGGCCGTCCCACAGACGGACCCCACGGCCGAGCAGGATCGGCACCTGGACCACGTGCAGGTGGTCGACGAGGCCGGCGGCCAGGAACGAGCGCACCACGGTCGGACCCCCGCCGATGCGGACATCCAGGCCGCCGGCGGCGTCCTGCGCCACCGCAAGGGTCTCGGCGGGTGGGGCGTCGAGGAAGTGGAACGTCGTGCCCCCCGCCATCTCGAGTGGCGGCCGGGGGTGGTGGGTCAGCACGAAGGTCGGCGTGTGGAACGGCGGGGTCTCGCCCCACCAGCCCTGCCAGGCCGGGTCGTCCTGCCAGCCCGGCGGCCCGAACTTGCCGGCACCCATGATCTCGGCCCCGATGCCGGGCTCGTGCCCGGCCGCCATGGCGTGGTCGACCCCCTCGCTGCCGCCCGCCTCGCCGAGGACCACGCCCCGACCGAACCGCGTGGCGATCATCCACTCGTGGAGCCGGTGCCCGGCGTGACCGAAGGGCGCCTCGGCGCTCAGCCCCTCGCCGGTACCGAACCCGTCGAGCGACACCGAGAAGTTGTGGACACGGACACGGGACACAGCGGCGCCTCTCCCCACCAGCGGTCGCCCAGAGTCTGACCGGTGAACCCGGTCCCCAGAAGCGAACGACCCCCGCCGGAGCGGGGGTTCGATGCGTGGTGGGCGAGGGGGGACTTGAACCCCCACGTCCTTTCGGACACAGGAACCTGAATCCTGCGCGTCTGCCAAATTCCGCCACTCGCCCGAGTGGAGCCGCGAGCCTATCGGTCCCGTCGAGCCACGCGCCCTACGGGGCGTCGATCTCGCCGGTGGTGTAGCGGCGGGCCACCTGCAGCACGTCGGCCACGTACTCCTCGGAGCGGTTGTAGGCGAAGATCGCCGCCTGGAGGGTGGCCGCCTGGTCGCCGCCGTTGGCGCACAGGTAGCGCGCGGCGCCGTAGATGGCGTCGTCCTCGTCGTTGATGTCGGCGACCCCGTCGCCGTCGCCGTCGGCCTGGTACTCGGTCCAGGTGGCGGGCAGGAACTGCATCGGGCCCTGGGCGCCGGCCGAGGACGTGCCCGGGGCCCGGTTGTGGTCGGTCTCGACCTTGCCGATGGCGGCCACGACCGGCCAGGGCAGGCCGGGGCAGTTGGTGGCGGCCTCGACGTAGACCCGCAGGAGGTCGGGCGGGATGTCGCCCTCGGCCGTGTCGCTCGCCGGCCAGTCACCGACGGGCAGGTCCGGGCCCCCGTCGTCGTCGCCGGAGCCCCAGCCCTCGAACCAGAGCACCGCGATGAGCAGCAGCGAGACGACGGCGGCGACCGCGATACGGCGCCGGTCGATCTCGCTCCACGCCCGCCCGCTGCCCTCGTCGTCGTCGAAGGGTTCGCTCACCTGCGCCTCCCCGGAGGCCAGGACGGTAGCGCCTGCGCCGGCCCGGCCCCGGAACACCGGCGGTGGCCTCTACCGTGTGGGGGTGGTCCTGAAGGGCTTCGAGCGCCGGCTCGAGAACATGGTCGAGGGCACCTTCTCCCGGGTGTTCCGCTCCGGCCTGCGGCCCGTCGAGGTCGGCCGCCGCCTGACCCGCGAGATGGACGCCAACCGCTCGGTGGACGTGAACGGCCGGGTGGTGGCCCCCAACGACTTCACGGTGTGGCTCAGCCCCACCGACCACGAGCGCTTCGCCCAGATGGAGCACGCCCTCGTCCAGGAGCTGTGCGAGGCGGCCCGGGAGCACGCCCGCGACGAGGCCTATGGCTTCGTCGGCCCCGTCCGGGTCGAGCTGACGCCGTGGGAGAAGCTGCGCACGGGCACCTTCCAGATCGAGTCCCGCCTGGCCGAGGGCCACGGCGGCGTGGGCGCCGGCTCCCTGGTCCTGCCCACCAACCAGCGCATCGTGCTGAGCGAGCGGTCGGTGGTCATCGGCCGGGCGCCGGAGTGCAACATCCAACTGCACGACGCCAACGTGAGCCGCCGCCACGCCGAGATCGTCCCCCGGGGGACGGGCTACGTGCTCGTCGACCTCAACTCGACCAACGGCGTCCGGGTCAACGGGCTGCGGTTGGCCGAACGGGTGCTGGTCGACGGGGACGAGATCCTCATCGGCAACACGCGGATGGTCTTCGAGGCGTCCTAGGCTCCGCGGCCGTGTCGGAGCAGCTGCTGACCATCCTGCGGTTCTCGCTCCTCGCACTCCTCTACCTCTTCTTCCTCCGGGTCCTGCGGGCGGTCTGGGCCGAGATCCGAGGGCCCCGCACCTCCACCCGTCGCCGCCAGGCCGCGGCGGTGGCCGCGCCGTCGGCGGCGGCCAAGGCCAAGCGCACCGGCGAGCCCCACCTGCTCGTCGTCGAGCCCGCCGCCCAGCGCGGCCGCACCTTCCCCCTGGGCCAGGAGCTGACCGTGGGCCGGGCCGCCGGGTGTCAGGTCACCCTGGACGACACCTACGTCTCCCAGCTCCACGCCCGGGTGTTCGCCCGCGACGGCCAGTTCCTCGTCGAGGACCTCGGGTCGACCAACGGCACATACCTCAACCGGGCCCGGGTCTCGGGGGCGATCGTGATGAAACGGGGCGACCGCCTCCAGGTGGGCAACACCGTGATGGAGCTGGCATGACGACCTTCCGGGCCGGATCGGCCACCGACGTCGGGCGGGTGCGCTCGAACAACCAGGACAGCCTCCTCGTCCGCGAGGGCGAGCTGTTCGCCGTGGCCGATGGCATGGGCGGTCACCAGGGCGGCGAGGTGGCCTCGTCGCTGGCCCTGTCCATCCTCGAGCAGGCCCACGACGACCCCACGACGGCGGCCCTCGTCAAGGCGGTGCGCACCGCCAACCAGGCCGTCTTCGAGCGGGCCGGCAGCGACCCCGACCTGAAGGGGATGGGCACCACCCTCACCGCCCTGGCCGCGGTCGACACCCGCGAGGGGCCCAAGCTGGGCATCGTCAACGTCGGCGACTCCCGGCTCTACCGCCTCCGCGAGGGCCGCGACCTCGAGCAGCTCACCGAGGACCACAGCCTGGTCGCCTCGCTCGTGCGCCAGGGGCGGATCACCGCCGAGGAGGCCGAGACCCACCCGCAGCGCAACATCCTCACCCGGGCCCTGGGCATCGACCAGGCCGTGGCCGTCGACTCGTGGGAGATCGACCCGGTGGTGGGGGACCGCTTCCTGATCTGCAGCGACGGCCTGTTCAACGAGGTCGACGCCAACCGGATCACCGCCACCCTCCGCCGCTACGCCGATCCCGCCGAGGCCGCCGCCGAGCTGGTGCGCCTGGCCAACGAGGGCGGCGGCCGCGACAACATCACCGCCGTGGTGGTCGACGTCGTGGCCGATCCCGGCACGCCGGCCCCCACCGACACCACGCCGGTGCCGGTCGTGGCCGACGCCGGCGACGACGCCGGCGGCGGCACCGCGGCCGTGCCCGTCGCGGCGGCCGAGTCCGACCCCGGGCCGGGCCCCGAGGTCGTGCCCGACGGCATCGACGACGAGGAGCCCCCGCCCCGCTCCCGGCGGTTCACCTGGCGGGTGGCCGTGTTCGCCCTGGCCCTGCTGGCCCTGATCGGGATCGTGCTCGGTGCCCTCGTCTGGTACGGGCGCAACACCTACTTCGTCGCCTTCGACGGCGACGAGGTGGCCATCTTCAAGGGTCGGCCCGGCGGGTTCCTGATCTTCGACCCCACCGTCGAGGACGCCACCGGCATCGCCGCCGCCGACGTGCCCGCCTCCGAGGTCGACGACCTCGAGGCCGGCGTCGACCAGGCCACCCTGGGCGATGCCGAGCGCTACGTCGAGAACCTGCGGGAGCAGATCGACGAGTTGGCCGCCGACGAGGACGACGGGCCGTCGGCCACCACCACCGGTGGCGGCGTGGGCGGGGCCACCGGCGGCAACAGCAACAGCAACAGCACCGGCGGCGACACCGGGACCACCACCGGCACCACCGCCGGGAACTGACATGGCCGCCGCCGCGCCCCGGCGCAACACCGAGCTGGGGCTCATCGTCCTGGCCGTGGTGGCGGTGGGGGCCACCTACGCGCTGGCCGCCTTCGGCGCCAACGCCACCCTGCCCGCCGACATCGGCCCCTTCTTCGCCGCCCTGCTCGCCCTCTTCGTGGCCGCCCACCTGGTCATGCGTCGCTGGGCGCCCGACGCCGACGCCACCCTCCTGCCGCTGGTCACCCTGCTCAACGGCCTGGGCTACGTCTTCATCGCCCGTCTCGACGAGGACCTGGCCGGGCTCCAGGCCACCTGGACGGCCGTCGGCGTCATCGCCTTCATCGCCACCCTCATCGTGGTGCGGCGGGTCCGCGACCTCGACCGCTACCGCTACACGTTCATGGCCCTCGGCGTGGGCCTGCTCCTGCTGCCTCTCCTCCCGGTCATCGGCAAGGAGGTCAACGGCTCCCGCATCTTCGTGGCCCTGGGCCCGGTCAACTTCCAGCCCGGCGAGTTCGCCAAGGTCCTCCTGGCCCTGTTCTTTGCCTCCTACCTGGTCGAGAAGCGCGAGCTGCTGTCCATCGCCACCTGGGGCGTCGGGCCCCTCCGCCTGCCCGAGCCCAAGCACCTGGCCCCGGTGCTGCTGGCCTGGGGCTTCTCGCTGCTCGTCCTCTTCTTCCAGAAGGACCTCGGGTCCTCCCTCCTGTTCTTCACCGTGTTCGTGGTCATGCTCTGGCTGGCCACCCAACGGGCCAGCTACCTCGTGGTGGGGGCCACCCTCTTCACCGCCGGCGCCCTCTTCGCCTGGCGCACGTTCTCCCACGTCCAGGAGCGGGTCCGCATCTGGCGCAACCCCTGGCCGCTCTGCCTCGACGAGGGCTTCCAGATCTGCAAGAGCTGGCGGGGCCTGGCCCTGGGCGGGGTGTCGGGCACCGGGCCCGGCCGGGGCCAGTTCGAGTCCTTCCCCGCCGTCGAGACCGACTTCATCTTCACGGTCATCGGCACCGAGCTGGGCCTGCTGGGCGGGACCCTGATCCTGGCCGGCTACCTCCTCTTCGTCGGCTCCGGCCTGCGCATCGCCGTCAACGCCGAGCACCAGTACGACAAGCTGCTGGCCGCTGGCCTGACCGCCCTCATCGGCTTCCAGGCCTT
This sequence comes from uncultured Iamiaceae bacterium, assembly GCA_964438115.1. Taxonomy (GTDB): domain Bacteria; phylum Actinomycetota; class Acidimicrobiia; order Acidimicrobiales; family DATDAH01; genus DATDAH01. The sequence goes on along the minus strand of CAYTJS010000008.1, from coordinate 15,382 downwards.
CATCATCCTGGCCGGCGTCACCCGCCTGCTGCCCCTGACCGGCATCACCCTGCCCTTCGTCTCCTACGGCGGGTCCTCGCTGGTGGCCAACTACGTGCTGCTGGCCCTGCTGCTGCGCATCTCCGACGACACCACCCGCCGTCAGGCGGAACGCGAGGGCCGGCGGGCGGCCCGGGCCACGACGGGGGCGCCGGCGTGAACGCCCGCATCCGCCGCCTGGGGATCGCCCTCTGTGCCTGCTACGTGGCCGTGTTCGCCATGCTCAACTACGTCCAGGTCTTCCGGGCCGAGGCCATCAACGAGGACCCGGCCAACGTCGACCGCTTCCGCCGGGACTACGCCCGGGACCGGGGCACCATCACCGCCGCCGACGGCACCGTGCTGGCCGAGTCGGTGCCCAGCGACGACCAGTACGAGTTCCTGCGCCGGTACCCGCAGGGCGACCTGTTCGCCGGCGTCACCGGCTTCTACTCCTTCGAGTTCGGCGCCGACGGCCTCGAGGCCGCCTACCAGGACGAGCTGGTGGGCGACACCCTCGAACAGCAGCTGCGCGGCTTCGCCGACCTGTTCGTGGGCGGGGAGCAGGTGGGCAACCTGCGCACCACCCTCCAGCCCGAGCTGCAGGCCATCGCCCGGGACCAGCTGGGCCAGCGGGATGGTTCGGTGGTCGCCCTCGATCCCCGCACCGGGGCCGTGCTCGCCCTCTGGAGCTACCCCTCCTACGACCCCAACGCCCTGTCGTCGCACGACTTCGAGGCGGTGCGGGCGGCCCGGGCCTTCCTCGCTCCCGACAACCCCGACTCGCCGCTGCGCATCTCGGCCTACGAGGACCGCTACTTCCCCGGGTCCACATTCAAGGTCGTCACTGCCTCCACTGGGGTCGAGACGGGCCGGGTGACGCCCGAGGAGCCGTCGTACCCGGTCGAGACCAGCTACACCCCGCCCCAGACCACCCGACCGCTCTCGAACTTCGGCGGCTCGGCCTGCGGCGGCACCCTGTTCGTCATCCTGGCCGAGTCGTGCAACACCGCCTTCGCCCGGATGGGCGTCGAGACGCTGGGTCCCGACCCGTCGGTGGCGGGGGCCGAGTCGTGGGGCTTCAACGACACGCCGCCCCTCGACCTGCCCCGCGCCGTCGAGTCGGTGTTCCCGACCGACTTCAGCGACAACCTGCCGGCCCTGGCCCAGGCCTCCATCGGCCAGAACGACGTGGCCGCCACGCCTCTGCAGATGGCCCTGGTGGCCGCCGGGGTGGCCAACGACGGGGTGGTCATGGCCCCTTACGTGGTCGACGAGGTCCGCGACCGCGACGGTAACGTCATCGACGAGCACGAGCCCACCGGGTGGCAGACGCCCCTCAGCCCGTCCTCGTCGGCGACCATGAGGGAGGCCATGGTCGGCGTGGTCAACAGCGGGACGGCCAGCTCACTGCGGATCCCCGGCCTGGTCGTGGGTGGCAAGACCGGCACCGCCCAGCTCGGCACCGACCCGCCCAGCTCCCACGCCTGGATGATCGCCTGGGCCGCGCCCGAGGGCGGCGCCCCCCAGATCGCCGTGGCCGTGCTCGTCGAGGGTCAGCCGGGCGTGAGCGAGACCACGGGCAACACGGCCGCCGGTCCCATCGCCCGGGCCATCATCGAGGCCGCACTGGCCTAGCCTTCAGCGCCGTGAGCAGCCCGGAAGAGCCCGTCGTCTACCGCGGGCGCTACGAGCTCCAGCAGCCCATCGGTCGGGGCGGCATGGCCGAGGTGTTCCTGGCCCGGGACCAGCTGCTCGACCGGCCGGTCGCCATCAAGCGCCTCATCGCCCAGTTCTCGGGGGATCCGTCCTTCGTCGAGCGGTTCCGGCGCGAGGCCCAGGCCGCGGCCAAGCTCACCCACCCGAACATCGTCGCCGTCTACGACTACTTCGAGGAGGACGGCGAGTACTTCATCGTCCAGGAGTACGTCGAGGGCCGCTCGCTGGCCGAGCTGCTGCGGGCCGAGGGGCGCCTGCACCCGGACCGGGCCGCCGACGTCGCCGCCGACATCGCCGCCGGCCTCGGTGCCGCCCACCGCGAGGGCATGGTCCACCGCGACGTGAAGTCGGGCAACGTGCTGGTGGCCAGCGACGGCCAGGTCAAGGTCGCCGACTTCGGCATCGCCCGGGTCTTCGCCGGCGGCGACAGCGAGCTGACCCAGGCCGGCACGGTCATGGGCACCGCCACCTACTTCTCCCCCGAGCAGGCCCAGGGCAAGCCCGTCGACCCCCGCAGTGACCTGTACTCCCTCGGTGTCGTGCTCTACGAGATGCTGGTCGGCCGACCGCCCTTCGAGGGCGACACGCCGGTCTCCATCGCCTACGCCCACGTCCACGAGCAGGCCCAGCGCCCCGTCGAGGTCGATCCCCAGCTCCCCCGCGAGATCGACGCCATCACCATGAAGCTGCTGGCCAAGGACCCGGCGGCCCGGTACCCGTCGGCCGACGACCTCCGGGCCGACCTGCGGCGCTTCCGCGAGGGCCAGAAGATGACCCCGGCCCCCGCCCCGGTCCCGACGATGGTGGCCCCGGCCCCGGCCCCCGAGATCGACTTCGGCTCCTTCGAGGACCGCCGCTACGTGGAGCCCCCGCGCCGGACCGGCTGGTTCCTCCTCTTCATGCTCCTGGTCTTCGCCGGCCTCGGTGCCGGGCTCTGGTACCTCCAGCAGCAGCTGGACGAGGAGAACGACGTCGTCACCGTGACCGTCCCCGACATCGTGGGCGAGAATCGGGACCGGGCCGCCCGCACCCTGCGGGAGGCCGGGCTGCGGGTCGAGGTGCAGACCCAGGTCAGCACCGAGGTGGCCGTCGACGTGGTCATCAGCCAGACCCCCGAGGGCGGCTCCGACGTCGACGAGGGCACCCGGGTGACCATCGTCGTGTCGGGCGGGGCCGAGGCCATCCAGGTGCCGTCGGTGCTGGGCCAGGACTTCCTGACCGCCACCCAGACCCTCACCAACGCCGGCTTCGAGGTCACTCAGGAACAGGCCGAGGACCCGTCCGGCCAGTTCACCGAGGGCCAGGTCTGGCAGCAGAGCCCCGGGCCCGGTGCCACTGCCGCCCGGGGCTCGGTGGTCATCATCCGCATCGTCCCGGCCCCGCCGGAGACGACGGTGCCGCCCACCCTGCCGATCGTCCCTGCCGCCCCGGCCCCCACGCCCTGAACACGCTCGGGAACCAAACCGCCCTCTGGGTCGACCTGAAGGCCTGACTGCACGTGACCCGCCTCGGCGGGCCCCCCAGGAGGCCATCTTCTTGAGCGACGCCCCGGCTGCAACCAGCGACGACGCCCCCGCACCCGTCGAACGGGCCAGCACCGACCAGCAGAGCCGCCGGTGGCGCTCGGCCTGGCGGAGCGGCCACCACGGTGGGGGTGGGAGCGCTGCCGGCGGCCATCACGAGACCGAGGTCGAGGTGACCGCCGGCGAGGCGGTGGTCTTCGAGCCCGGCGGCAACCACGTGATGTTGGAGGGACTGGCCGCGTCGCTCGAACGGGGTGACCGGTTCGCCCTCACCCTCGACCTGGCCACCGGCGAGGACGTCGTCGTCGACGTCGTGGTGGCCGACAACCCACCGACCTGAGGCCGGACGCGCACCGGCGCCCCCGTAGGGGCGCCGGTGGTGTTGCTGCCCGCCCGAGGGGAGGGCGGGTGAGACCGGGGTCAGGCGGCGACGAGGTCGCGCTGACGGCGACGGCGGCCGGTCTCCATGACGACGTGCGCCCCGCAGTGGCAGGTGAGGTGGACCTCGATGCCGGACTCCGTGTTGCGCACCTCGTCGACGGCCCCGTGGCCCAGTAGCACGACCTTGCCGTGACCCGGGCAGTAGACATCGAACATCGGTGCTCTCCTCTCGTGTGCTGCCAGCGGACCACGGCGGGCCGTCCGGGACCTGAGCAGCGGCTACTCATCGCCCGTTCCGGCCCCCTACAGGACCGCGGACCTCAAGGTACGACGGTCAGAGCCAGAGAGGAAGACAGAATCAAAGGTCAACGCCTGGTTCTCGACGGAGATCCACGGTATTCTCGGCTGATGGCCTTTGATCCTCACTACTCACCGGACGAGACCGACTGGCGCATCCTCGACGAGCTCCAGCGGGACGGGCGGATCAGCTTCACCGAGCTGGGTCGGCGGGTGGCCATGAGCTCGCCGGCGGTCACCGAACGGGTGCGGCGCCTCGAGGAGGTCGGGATCATCACCGGCTACCGGGCGGTGGTCGACCCGTCCCGGCTGGGGCGGCCCATCTCGGCGATCATCCGGGTGCGGATGGCGGCGGGGCGCAACTACGCCGAGTTCGACCGGGACCTGGCCGAGCGCAACTCGGTGCTGGAGGCCCACCACATCACCGGCGACGACTGCTACCTGGTCAAGGTGGCGGTGTCGTCCATGCCCGAGCTGGAGGGGATCGTCGCCTTCCTGGCCCAGTGGGGTCAGACGACCACGTCGCTGGTGTTCTCGACGCCGATCGACCAGTGCGTGCTCGGGCCACCGTCGGAGGCCCCGGGTGAGGGCTTCGGCGGACCCCGCGGTCTGGCGTCCTAGGCCGGGGCGGCGGCCGCGGCCCGGTCCAGGAAGTTCTGGATGAGGGCGTGGCCGTGCTCGGTCAGGATCGACTCGGGGTGGAACTGGACGCCCTCGACGTCGACCTCGCGGTGGCGCAGCCCCATCACGATGCCGTCCTCCGTACGGGCGGTGACCTCGAGGATGTCGGGGATCGAGTCGGCGGCGACCACGAGGGAGTGGTAGCGGGTGGCCTCGAGGGGGGAGGGCAGGCCGGCGAAGACGCCGGTGCCGTCGTGGAGGATCTCGGAGGTCTTGCCGTGCATGATCTGCGGTGCCCGCACCACCCGGCCGCCGTAGACCTGGCCGATGCACTGGTGGCCCAGGCACACGCCGAACACCGGCCGGTGACCGGCGAAGGCGGTGATGACCTCGTTGGACAGGCCGGCGTCGTCGGGTGAACCGGGTCCGGGGCTGATCAGCACGCCGTCGGGGTCGAGGGCGCGGATCTCGTCCGAGGTGAGGGCGTCGCTGCGGTGCACCACGGGCTCGGCGCCCAGCTCGCCCAGGTATTGGACGAGGTTGTAGACGAACGAGTCGTAGTTGTCGATGACGAGCACCCGGGGACCCACGGGCCCGAGGCTAGGGGTCGCCGTTGCCACCCGGGCCCCCGTTTCCTCTAGCGTCGGGGCCCGATGGCCAACAAGAAGCCGGTGAAGCGACGGGTCCCCGCCGGTCGGGTGACCCCGAAGGGCACCCGCCCGGGGGCGTCGAGCTCCTCGGCCAGCACCCGCTACACGCCACCCGTGGCCCGGACGGTCAAGGTCAGCCCCATCTGGGTGCCGATCATCATGTTCACCCTGCTCGGCGCGGGCACGATCGTGATCCTGGTCAACTACCTCGGCCTGTGGCCCGGCGGGACCAGCAACTGGTATCTGCTCGGCGGCTTGGGCCTGATCCTGGGCGGGATCATCACCGCCACCCAGTACCACTGAGGCCGACCCGGCCGGTGACGGCGGGGGAACAGCCGGATGGCCGTCGAGTTACACGGCTGTGATCCTCCCCAACGTTCTCCACACCCTGTGGAAATCCTGTGGCGACCTCCCGCGGTCGAAATCGCGCGCTCCGTGACCCCGGGCCGGTTCAGAGGTCCTCGACCGGGGTGACCAGGGTCATGTCCTCCTGGCAGTGGCGGGGAGGCTCGGGATCCTGATCGGCGGCCACGGTCATCCGCACCTCGGTGCCGCAGATCTCGCAGCGGTACTGCATCTTGACCTTGCGCAGCTCGCCGGCCGGCGGCGGCTCGGGGATGGGGGTGGCCATCATGCGCAGGAAGCTGATGCCGATCCGCAACAGCACGGCCGCCACGGCGATGGCGACCAGGACCTTCACGACGGTGCCCATGGCCATCTCAGGCTACGGCCCCCACCCCCTCGAAATTGCGTCGATCCGTTGCGGTGGGCGCAACAGAGCGACGCCAGAACGCCGGGTTCGGCCGGGTCAGCCCTGGTCGGGGTAGCCGGCGACGCCGTCGCCGTCGAGATCGGCGCAGGTCGACGGGTCGGGACGGACCGAGATGCAGTCGCCGCCGTCGATCAGGTACACGTACGAGCCGTCGCCGTCGGGGTCGATGCAGTCGGGGCTGGACCCCGGTGTGCAGGGCCGGCCCGGTACCAGCGTGGCGGGGACCGTGGTGCTGGTCGTGGTGGTCGTCGTGGAGGTGGTGGTCGAGGTGGTGGTCGAGGTGGTCGTCGACGACGTGGTGCTCGACGTCGTGCTGCTGCTGCTGGTGGTGGTGCTCGAGGTCGACGTGGTGGTGCTGTCGCTGCCGTCGTCACCACCCCGGGCGAAGAGGACGAAGCCGAGGAAGATGAGCAGGCCGATGGCCAGGCCGCCGAGGGTCAGCACGGCCGGCTTGCGGTACCAGGGCTCGGGCTCGGGCTCCCAGTCGTCACCGGGACCGCCCGGGCCACCCGGACCGCCGGGGCCCCCGGGGGGCGCGCCGCCGGGCGGGACCTGGATGCCCTCGGGCGGGGTGGGGTCGGGGCCCGTGGCGGGCACGGCCACGGTGGCGTCGGGGTCGACGGCCGGGGGCTGGTCACCGAACACCGTCGGCTCGTAGGGGCCCCCACCGCTGGTCGGTTGATCGCTCACACCGTCTCCCCGAGGTCGTCACCGGCTGCCCCGAGCGTAGGGCGCGGGGCAGCCGGCCGCGGGTCAGAGACGCTCGATGATGGTGGCGTTGGCCAGGCCGCCGCCCTCGCACATCGTCTGGAGCCCGTACCGCCCGCCGGTGCGCTCCAGCTCGTTGAGCATGGTGGTCATGAGGCGGGCGCCCGAGCAGCCGAGCGGGTGACCCAGGGCGATGGCCCCGCCGTTCACGTTCACCTTGTCCATGTCCGGGTGCAGCTCCTTCTCCCAGGCCAGGACGACGGAGGCGAAGGCCTCGTTGACCTCGAAGAGGTCGATGTCGTCCACGGTCAGGCCGGCCCGATCGAGCACCTTGTGGCTGGCCGGGATCGGGCCGGTGAGCATGTAGATCGGGTCGACGCCGGCCAGGGCGAAGCTGTGGAACCGGGCCCGGGGGGTGAGGCCCAGCTCGGCGGCCTTGGTGTCGCTCATGATCAGCACGGCGCTGGCGCCGTCGGTGATCTGCGAGGAGTTGCCGGCGGTGACCACGCCGTCCTCCTTGAACGCCGGCTTCAGGTTGGCCAGGGACTCGGCGGTGGTGTCGGGGCGGATGCCCTCGTCGGCGGTGAACAGCTCGTCGGTCTCGATGAGCTTGCCGGTCTCCTTGTCGACGGGCATCTTGCGCACGGCCACGATCTCGTTGTCGAAGCGACCCTCCTCGCGGGCCCGGGCGGCCTGCTGCTGGGAGCGGGCGCCGTAGGCGTCGAGGTCCTCACGGGTGAGGTGCCACTTGTCGGCGATCATCTCGGCCGAGATGCCCTGGGGCACGAGGCCGCCGCGCTCGGCGTAGCGCAGGCCCATGGCGGGCCCGAACGGGATGCCGGTGTTGGGGGTCATGAAGGACGAGCCCATGGGGACCATCGACATGACCTCGACGCCGGCGGCCACGACCACGTCGTAGGCCCCGGCCATCACGCCCTGGGCGGCGAAGTGGGCCGACTGCTGCGACGAGCCGCACTGGCGGTCGACGGTGGTGGCGGGCACCTCCTCGGGCCAGCCGGCGGCGAGCACGGCGTTGCGGCCGACGTTGCCGGCCTGGGCGCCGACCTGCATGACACAGCCCATGATCACGTCCTCGACCAGCATCGGGTCGAGGTCGTTGCGCTCGGCGAGCGCCTTCAGGACCTCACCGGCGAGGTCGGCAGGGTGGAAGCCGGACAGGCTTCCGTTGCGCTTGCCCATGGGCGTGCGCACGGCGTCGACGATGACGGCCTCGGGCATGACGGGGGACCCCCTGGGTCGGAAAACTTGACTGAGCGGTCAAGTCTCGCCCGACGGGAGCGCTTCCGCAACCGTGCCGCTGGCCGGGCCCACCCGCCGTCGGCGTGCTCGGCCATGCTGGGCCCATGGCCGTCACCACCTCCGATCGCCTCCGCACCGGCGCCCGCTGGGCACTGGGCTTGGCCCTGCTCGTCGCCGGCATGAGCCATCTCGGCCCGCAGCGGGAGGAGTTCCGAGCCCAGGTGCCCGGGTGGTTCCCGGTCGACGCCGACGTCGTGGTGGTCGTGTCCGGGGTGGTCGAGTTGGTGCTGGGGGCGGCCCTCCTGCTGGCGGGCCGCCACGCCCCTGTCGTCGGGGTGGTCGTCACCGCCTTCTTCGTCGTCATCTTCCCGGGCAACCTGGCCCAGTGGCTGGAGGGCAACGACGGCTTCGGCCTCGACACCGCCACCGAGCGCTTCGTCCGGCTCTGGTTCCAGCCGGTCCTCATCGCGTGGGCCCTGTGGTCCACGGGAGGTTGGCGTTGGCTGCGAACCCGGTTCGGGCGGGAGTAAATGGCGAAGTGGGCTACGGGTGACGTCGGTCACGCCTACGCTGGTGGTCCCGGCCGGGCCAGTCGACGACGACGTGGAGGCAGTCCGATGGTGACCAGCGACGAGATCCAGCAGGTGGTGGCGGGCCAGACGGTGCCCACGGCGTTCGTGGCGACCGCCCGCACCTACGCCGACCAGGTGGCCCTGCGCTGGCGCAACGAGGACGAGACCTGGGGCGAGTGGACCTTCGCCGAGTACGCCGACCGGGTCGCCCGGGCGGCCGCAGGGCTGGCCGAGCGGGGCGTGGGCAAGGGCACCCGGGTGGTGCTCATGATGCGCAACATCCCCGAGTTCCACGTCCTCGACCTGGCCGTCTACTTCTGCGGCGGCACGGCGGTGTCCATCTACAACTCGTCCTCCCCCGACCAGATCGCCTACCTGGCCGGTCACTGCGAGGCCCACGTCGGCATCGTCGAGGACGTCGGGTTCCTCGAGCTGTTCCTCAAGGTGCGGGACGAGCTGCCCGCCCTCACCCACCTCGGCCTCCTGCGGGACCCCGACGGGCTGGCCCCTGACGACGTGTTCGCCTACGACGACCTTCTCGCCGGGGAGGGCGTGGACCTCGAGGCGGCGTCGACCGTCGCCCAGCCCGAGGACCTGGCCACGGTCATCTACACCTCGGGCACGACCGGGCCGCCCAAGGGCGTGATGATCACGCACCAGAACATCGCCTGGACCATCGAGAGCCTGAAGCGCTGCATCGACTTCGACCGCTACGACGGCAAGCGGGTGGTCTCGTACCTGCCGATGGCCCACATCGCCGAGCGGGTGACCAGCCACTACCAGCAGGCGTTCCTGGGCTACGAGGTCACCACCTGCCCGGACCCCTCGGCCGTCGCCGCCTACTGCCGCGAGGTGCGCCCGCAGCTCATGTTCGGTGTGCCCCGGGTGTGGGAGAAGTTCCACGCCGGGGTGATGGGCGCCCTGGCCGCCGACCCCGACAAGAAGGCCCAGTTCGACGACGGTGTCACCGCCGCCATCCCGATCGTCGAGGCGATGGACTGGGGTCGGGCCACCGACGAGCAGGTGGCCACCTACGAGTTCCTCGACGCCGCCGCCTTCAACGGGGTGCGGGAGCTGCTGGGCCTCGACGCCCTCGAGGCGGCCATCACCGGCGCCGCCCCCATCCCGGCGGAGTTGCTGACCTGGTTCCGGGCCATCGGGGTGCCCATGTCGGAGATCTACGGCATGTCCGAGAGCAGCGGCCCGATCACGTGGACGGCCCGACAGATCAAGGCCGGCAGCGTCGGCCCGGCCATCCCCGGCTGCGAGGTGAAGCTGGCCGAGGAGGACCAGGAGATCGTCTGCCGGGGCGGCAACGTCTTCGCGGGTTACCTGAACGACCCCGAGAAGACCGCCGACGCCCTCGACGACGAGGGCTGGCTCCACACCGGCGACATCGGGGTGGTCGACGAGGACGGCTACTTCTCGGTCGTCGACCGCAAGAAGGAGCTGATCATCACCGCCGGCGGCAAGAACATCAGCCCGGCCAACCTCGAGGCCAACCTCAAGCTGATCCCGCTGGTCGGGCAGGCCTGCGCCATCGGCGACCAGCGCCCGTTCGTGTCGGCGCTGGTCGTGCTCGACCCCGAGGTGGCGCCGGCCTGGGCCCGTCAGAACGGCGTCGAGTTCACCGACCTGGCCGACCTGGCCACCAAGCCCGAGGTCCGGGACGAGATCGAGCGGGGCGTGGCCGAGGTGATGGCCGGCTTCAACAACGCCGAGCGGGTGAAGAAGGTGGCCATCCTCGGCCAGGAGTGGCTGCCGGACGGTGAGGAGCTGACACCGACCTCGAAGCTCAAGCGGCGTGGCATCCACGCCAAGTACGAGGACGAGATCGAGTCGATCTACGCCTGAGCGGCGTCGAGCTCGGGGGTGCCGCCCCCGAGGCGCTCGAGCAGATCGGCCGCCGGCACCGGCCGGGAGTAGAGGAAGCCCTGTCCCAGGAGGCAGCCGAGGCTGAGCAGGAGGTCGGCCTCATGCTCGGTCTCGATGCCCTCGGCCACGACATCGACGTCGAGGCGAGCGGCCAGGTCGACGATGGCCCGGACGATCTCGATGTCGCGCTCGTGGGAGGTGCCCTCGCCCAGGGCCGCAACGAAGGTGCGGTCGATCTTCAGGCGGTCGAACGGGTAGCGGCGTAGGTAGCTGAGGGACGAGTAGCCGGTGCCGAAGTCGTCGACGGCGAGGGCCACGCCCACGGCGTGCAGGCCACGGAGGCGCTGCATGGTGTGCTCGGTCTCGTCGATCAGCAGGCTCTCGGTGACCTCGATGCAGAGCTGGCTGGCGTCGAGGCGATGGGTGGCCAGGGCGTCGACGAGGTTGGGGATGAGGTCGGGGTCCGACAGCTGACGGGCCGAGATGTTCACGCTGGTCTTGGGGGTGAACAGGCCCGCCTCCCGCCACTCGGCGAGCTGGCGGCAGGCCTCGCGGATCACCCAGCGACCCAGGGGCACGATGAGCCCGGTCTGCTCGGCCAGCTCGATGAAGGAGCCGGGGCCGAGCACACCACGGGTCGGGTGCTGCCAGCGGACGAGGGCCTCGAGGCCGACGGTGGCGCCGGTCTCGATGTCGACGATGGGCTGGTAGACGAGGAAGAGCTCCTCGGTGTCGATGGCGGAGCGCAGGTCGGCGGAGAGCTCGAGGCGCTCCATGGCCGTCTCCTGCAGCGAGGTCTCGAACAGCTCGGCCCGGTTCTTGCCCGCCTGCTTGGCCTTGTACATGGCGGCGTCGGCGTCACGCAGCATCGTCGTCGGGCTGGGACGGTCGCCCCAGGCCACCGAGATGCCCACGCTGGCCGAGATGTGCAGCTCGCGGTCACCGAGCACGATCGGCTCCCGCAGCGTCCGCAGCACCCGCTCGGCCAGGGTCATCACGTCCTCGTCCGAGTAGCACTCGGTGAGGAGGACGGCGAACTCGTCGCCGCCGAGGCGGGCGGCGGTGTCGTGCAGCCGCAGCACGCTCCGCAGACGGCTGGCGACGAGGTTGAGGACCTCGTCGCCGGCGGTGTGGCCGAGGCCGTCGTTGATGGTCTTGAAGTCGTCGAGGTCGATGAAGAGGAGGGCGATGCCGGCGAGGGACTCGTCGTGGCGGGTCTCCTCGATCTTCTTCATGAGGAGCAGGCGGTTGGCCAGGCCGGTGAGGGAGTCGTGGTAGGCGGCGAAGCGCAGGTCCGACTCGAGCTTGTGGCTGACCGTGATGTCGCGGGCGTTGATGACCACCCCGCCGACCGCCGGGTCGTGGCTGAGGTCGGTGATGGTGGCGTCGAGCACCAAGGGGTGGCCCTGGGCCGAGATGGCCTGCAGCTCCATGTGCTGGGGCTGGCCCTTGCCGGCGACCTCGCCGATGATGCGGATGGTGACGGCGTTGCGCTGCTCGGGGGCGATGAAGTCGATCGCCTGCAGCCCGATCAGCTTGTCGGCCGGCACCCCCAGCAGCGCCTCCGACGACGGGCTGACGTACACGAACTGCCCCTGGTCGTCGAGCACCGCCACCAGGTCCGACGAATGCTGAACCAGCGCCTTGAACCGCGCCTCCGACTTCGTCAACTCCTCCTGCGCCCGCCGCCGTTCGCTCGCCTCGCGAGCATTGATGACGACACCGTTGACGTACTCGTCAGACCGCTGATCCGTGATGAGTCCGTCGAACCAGTACCAGCGTCCGGCCTCGTCGGCGAGACGGAACTCGACGGTCTGAGGTTCTGCGCTCGACTGCGCAACCGCCTGGGAGAGTGAGGCGTAGTCATCCGGGTGTGCGAGCACGCGGAGCTTCTGGCCGATCAGCGTCGACGGGGTCAGACCGAGGAGACGCTTGGCGGCAGGACTGATGAAGCTGACCTCCATGTACTCCCCGCTCACGACGATGAAGACGTCCGAGGAGTTGGTCACGAGGGCCTCGATCCGTCGTTCAGTGGCCTCCTTGGCGAGGGCCCCGGTAGCAGCGATCGCTCGCCGGGCGAGCGAGGCCTCGCGGGCAAGGTTGGTGAGGGCGAGCCGCTCTGAACGGTCGAGGGGTTCGCCGTGAACGACCAGCCAGATTCGGTCCTCGCCGTGATGACCCATGGGGATGGCGACCGACTCGAGTCCATCACTCCGTTGGGAGACGACAGTCCCGTCATCAAAGGTCCGGCTCGCCCGGACCAGGGAGTCGGAAGGGCGAACGGCATCCGGAGGGGTGAAGAGGACGACACGTCCGTGTGTGAGCTCCGGGCCGGCAGTGACCTCGGCCCGGACGAAGGTCGACGAGACCAAGTCGCCTACGGCGTCGAGGACGCCATGGTGGACGGCCTGTTCCGATGTGGCGGCGATGAGCAACTCACCCGCCTTGCGGAGCCTGTCTGCTCGGTTGGCCATGATCTCCCTGGCCTCGCCCAACTGGTAGAGGCGATAGGTGACGAGCACGGCCATGACGAATGAAGCGGCGACCAGCGTTCCCGGGTTCAGGCCGTTGTCAGATCGGAGGCCGGCCAACAGTGCGATTGCCGGCACGATCGACGCCGCGGCGAGGCTGCCGGCCCGGAGAAGTGAGAGTTGCGGCGACTGTTCCTCTGGAGCGTCGGTGAGCAGCGGCACCGTTGGGTGGTAGATGGCGGCGACGAACAGCGTGTAGGTCGGGATGGTGAGAAGCAGCCCGAAGTCGTCAGCCCAGCCGTAGGCGAACTCCATCGTGCTGAGTACGTCGCTCAGGAGGAAGGCGAAGACCGCAGCACCGAGGAGGTAGTAGCTCGGTTCACGATGACCGGGGGCATGGATGACCCGGAAGGTGACAATCAGAAGGGCGATGGTCAGGAGGGAGTAGACGCCGTTCAGCAGCCGCGCTCCGATGGGCACTTCGCTCTGCTGGAGGTACGGCACCAGGATGACGGACCACTCGAGTACGGCGAAGGCGGCGCCCGCGATGAACGCGTCGATCCAACCGTCTCGGGCGGGTTGGACCTCCCGAGCTCGGAGGAACTGAACCGCCCCGACAAGGAATCCCAGGTAGCCCAGGAGGTAGAGGGCATCTGCAGGCGACGGGAACGGACTTGGCTCGCCGATGATTGACCCGTGGACGAAGCGCAGGATCGCGGCGAGAAACATCACTGAGCCGGACGCGCAGAAGGTGAACCACGGCAACCGCGATCGCTTCGAGAGACGTAGTGCCCGGGTCCACCCGACGACCAGGCCGACGGCGATGATCGGCGTCGCCAACGTGGGGCGCAAGTCGCTTGGCGCGAGGACGACGGCCATGGACGCGAGGGCGCCAATGGCCAACATCACGAGCCAGGACGGTCGCCTCACCCACGTAGCGTCGGCCGACGGCCGCACTCCGTGAGCGTTCGTTCGGGTCGTGCGCTACGTTGCTGGAGTGGCGAATGTGGAGGATGAGGCTGAAGAGGGTCAACAGGGGCCCAAAGCCCCTGGCTCCGACACCGCTTTGCTGTGCGGCCACACCGACGATCCTGGGTTCGTCCTGTCGGCCCGCCGCCTCGTCGCCCGGCAGTACCGGGCCGAGAGCTACGTGTCCGACGCCGACATCGATGAGACCGGGGTGTTGCGGCCTGAGGTCGACCCCTATCACCCGACATCGACCTATTTCGTCGCGGTTGACCCTGAGTCCCGAACAGTCGTGGCCACGATCCGGCAGATCGAGTACGACCACTCAACGGGGCCGACATCGTTCCCGATGATCAGCAACCTGGTCCTGAGCGACGAAGCCCGCGGACCGCTGTACGAGACTGATCCCGCCACGTGGGTCGAGCTCTCGGGACTGGCCAAGGAGACGTGGGTCAGCACCGACATCGTCAATCGGTTGTATCGGGAGATGTGGGCACGGTCGTTCGCTGAGGGTCACTCGCATTGGCTCATCGCAGCGGACTCCCGGCTCGCGCGTCGGCTCAAGGGGATCTTCTTGAGCTCCATGGTCGAGGCCGGTCCCCCCACGGACTACCTGGGCTCCCCCACGGTGCCGCTCTATATGGAAGTCTCCAAGGGCGTGGACGGACTCTGCGAGCGGTACCGCATGACATCGTCACCCTTGGCGAAGCGCCGGTGCCTCGAGACTGCTCGGTATTTCCTCACCGGGATGAACCCGGAGCACTTCTCGCTGACACAGATCGAAACGTTCACCGAAATGGGCATCGACTTCGTCATCGACCTCCGCGAAGGTGCCCTCCCTGTCGTCGAGGATCGGTCGCCAGGTCGCTAGGCGCACCCCATGCGCTTCAGGAAGCCGGAGCTGGCCGCGGCTCTCGGGCTGGTGCTGTACACCGTCGGCCGGTTCGTGGCGGCAGGCGGGACGCTCTCGCAGTACGGCGTCAGTGCCGGGTGGTTCCTCTTCTGGGATGTGGTCACGATCCCGCCCTACGTCTGGGGAATCGGTCGACTGGTACGAAACCTCTCCAGTCCGACTACGAACTGGCCAGGGCTCGCTGTGGCGACCCTCGTGGCCTTGGCCGCGTTCATGGGGCCGTACATCTACCTTTTCATGGCGGGCGCCGATGAGTTCCCACCGCTCGCCTGGCTCCTGCTCGCCTTGATCATCGGCTTGCTCGCCGCCAACGCGGTTCGAGACGTTCGCAAGAAGCTCCGGGCCGCAGCGGATGCCGATGGGGCTGACACGATCGAGGGTGATCAACAGGCGGCCGAGTGACCAACGCCTGGCAGTGGAGACGATGGGACTCGAACCCACGACCCCCTGCTTGCAAAGCAGCCCAACGGGATCGGCATGATCGACCCTAGCCCGGCCGGAAATCGCCGAGATCGCAGGCTCGTTCCCGTGTCGGCCTGTCCGTCTCGTACCGTGACTGACCACCCTGTCGCGCTGTTTTCGGGCTCTCCGAGCACATCCGTGGGTCATGACCGGCCGGGTAGGTCCGGGCAGTGG
>CAYTJS010000007.1:22137-27643 GCA_964438115.1 uncultured Iamiaceae bacterium | reverse complement strand
GACAACCCACGCAAGATGCGGAACGGGCCGGCCGTTCCATACTCACTGACCGCCGATCACCCCAAACCCCGAACCTTGTGCAAACCCGCCGCCATGACGGCTCGAATGCACAAGGTTGGTTGCCGGCTGGTCCGTCAGTGGTTCGATGAACGACCGGTGCTTCGACCGGGCGCTCCCGGCCGAGGTGCTCGCCCTCGCTGCTCACCCGGACTGACCCAGCGGGCTCAGGCGGGGGTGACCTCGACCAGGGCGTCGTTGAAGCGCGCCGCCGGCCAGGTCGGCGAGGGTGTCGGGGGCGAAGGCGTTGGCGGTGAGGCCCTCGGGGGTGGCCTCGCACCAGAGGCCCTTGGGGATGCTCGCCACCCCGGGCCGCAGCGTGTCGTCGACCGCCACCGGCACCGTGATCGCCACCTCGCCGTTGCCGACCACCACCCGCTGGCCGTCGACCAGGCCGCGGGCGGCGGCGTCGTCGGGATGGAGCCGCACCGACGGGTCGGGCGGGTCGTACTCGGCGAACATCGAGGTGATGGTCCGATTGGTGGCCGGGGTGAGCAGCACCAGCGGGCCGCCGGTGGCGTCGTTCTCCCGGTAGGTCGGGACCCGGTCGACGGTGCCGTCGTCGGTCACGAGCAGCGCCCGGCGCGAGTCGGTCCCGGCGTGGCTGGGCCAGACGTCCCGGAACTGGGTGAGGCCCTCGGGCCGGAGCCGCAGCGGCAGCTCGAAGGGACCGAGCACCACCTCCTTGATGCGGGCCGGCGACGGGTCGTAGGCGGCGCCGTCGAGGCCCAGGCGCACGGCCAGGCCGTGGGCCACCTCGTTGTTGGTGCGGCTCTCGCCCACCCGGGGGATGACCGCCGGGGCGTCCTGGACGACGTAGGACCCGTAGCCGCCGACGATGTCGTCGACCTCGAAGCTCGAGGTGGCGGGCAGGACCAGGTCGGCGTAGCGGGCGGTGTCGGTCAGCACCTGGTCGTG
This sequence comes from uncultured Iamiaceae bacterium, assembly GCA_964438115.1. Lineage (GTDB taxonomy): Bacteria > Actinomycetota > Acidimicrobiia > Acidimicrobiales > DATDAH01 > DATDAH01. The sequence goes on along the minus strand of CAYTJS010000007.1, from coordinate 26,668 downwards.
GACGACGGTGAAGAGGTCCTCGCGGGCCAGGCCCGCCAGCACCAGCGCCTGGTTGGGGGCGGTGGCCGCCGGGTTGGACCCCTGCACCACCAGCACCTCGACGGGCCCGCCCTCGTCGGCGGTGAGCACGGCGCCGAGGCGGTTCATGTTCACCAGCCGGCGGTCCCGGTGCGGGGCGTCGGGACCGAGCACCGCAGTGCGCAGGGCGCCACCCGTGGCGTCCTCCTTCGGGCTGGTCGAGCCGGCCACGCCCGTACCGGGGCGACCGAAGGCGCCCAGCAGGACCCAGAGAGCGAGCGCCGCCCGGTGGGCGGCACCGCCGTTGCGGTTCCGCTCCATGCCCCAGCCGACCCGCAGCAGCGGGGTCGACGCCGCCTGCAGGTCGTCGACGAAGCCGGCGATCGCCTCGACCGTCAGCCCGCAGACGTCGGCCGCCCGTTCCAGGGTCCAGGACCGGCAGGCGGCCAGGTACTCCTCCACCCCCTCGGCGTGCTCGGCCACGAACGCCTCGGCGATGCCACCCCGGCGCTCCAGCTCGGCGGCCGCGGCCAGGGCCAGGACCACGTCGGTGCCGGGACGCACGGGCAGGTGGCGGTCGGCCCGGTCGGCGGCGGGGATCCGGCGGGGGTCGATGACCACGACCCGGGCCCCGGCCCGGGTGCGGGCCTCGAGGCGGGGGGCGACGTGGGAGTTGGACACCGTCGGGTTGGCGCCCCACACCACGACCAGGTCGCTGAGGTCGACGTCGCCGGGGTCGGCGCTGGCCATCGTCCCGAACACCAGACGCCACGCCTTGCCCGACGTGGCGGCGCAGATGGTGTGCTCGACGTAGGCCGCCCCCAACTCCTCGAAGAGCAGGTCGGTGAGGCCCGAGCTCTCGAAGACCGGCGCAGAGGAGTTGTAGAGGTAGGGCACGACCGCCGCCGGGCCGGTCCCGGCGATGGTCGCCCGGATGCGCTCGGCGACGAGGTCGAGGGCCTCGTCCCAGCCGAGCGGCTCGAACTCCCCGGCGCCCTTGGGGCCGACCCGCCGCAACGGGGTGGTCAGCCGCTGAGGGCCGTGGACCCGCCGGGTCATGCGCCGCACCTTGCGGCAGATCCACCCGTCGGTGAGCGGGTTGGCCGCCTCGTCCACGGGGACGGCGTCGATGCGGGCGATGCGGTCGTCGACCACGGTCACCCGCACGGAGCAGGCGTCGGGGCAGTCGAGCGGACATGCCGTGGTGTGGGTGGTCCCCGGTTCCGTGGTGGCCATGGCCGGAGGCTAGAACGGCACCCGTGACCACCGCCGTCGATTCCGCCCGCGACCTCTACCCCCTGGTCAGCGAGAACGCCGAGCGCACCGCCCCGGCCCCGGTGCCCGAGGAGACCATCGCCGCCCTGGTCGAGGCCGACCTGCACGCCATCTCCTCCCCCCGGGAGGTGGGCGGTCAGGAGCTCCCCTTGCTCGACCAGCTCGACGTGTTCGCCGAGGTGTCCCGGGCCGACGGCTCCGCCGGCTGGGTGCTGCTGGCCAACGCCGTGACCATCGCCTTCTTCGGCGCCTGGTCGGGTGACGACTTCGCCGACGACCTCTTCGCCGACGGCATCCCCCTCGCCGCCGGCCAGTTCGCCCCCAACGGCGTGGCCGTGCCCGCCGACGACGGCTACCGGATCACCGGCGACTACCAGTTCGGCTCGGGCATCCACCACTCGACCTGGGTCGGCGCCGGCACCCTGACCCAGGAGCCCGAGGGCGAGAACCCCCGGATGCTCTTCACCCTCATGCCCATCGACGAGGTGGAGCTGAAGGGCAACTGGGACGTCCTCGGCCTGCAGTCCACCGACAGCCAGGACTACGCCGTCCGCGACGTGTGGGTGCCCGAAGGGGCCACCTTCGACTTCTTCGCCCCCGTGCGGCACCGGGGCGGACCCGTGTTCGACCTCGGGGTGATGTGCCTCACCGCCGTGGGCCACGCCGGCTTCGCCATCGGTGTCACCCGCCGGGTCCTCGACGAGTTGCTGGCCGTGGCCCGGACCAAGCACCGCATGGGAGCCGCCGTCCCGCTGCGCGACAGCGAGCGCTTCGCCCACGACCTCGGCGTGCTCGAGTCCCGCTTCCGGGCCGCCGAGTCCTGGGCCCGGGCCACCGTGGCCGCGGTGGAGGCCTCGGTGGCCGACGGGGGCGAGCCCGACCAGGCCGCCATCACCGAGTGCAAGCAGGCGACGGTGTTCCTGACCCAGGAGGGCGCCGACATCGCCCGCCGGGCCTACCTGCTCGCCGGCACCAGCGCCCTGCGGGACGGGCCGCTGCAGCGGGGCTTCCGCGACCTCCACGCCGGCAGCCAGCACTTCTTCGCCAGCGACGCCGCCACCCTCGAGTTCGGCCGCGAGCTCCTCGCCTGACGGCCGGGACGGACGGCTACGCCGGACGCCACCGGGCGCGGAGCAGGATCATGGCGCCACTGGTTCCGTACGGGTTGGTGCGCTCCTGGCCGATCCTCCAGCGCGGGTACCACCCGCTCATGCTGGTCCCGGTGCCGTCGATGTTCGCCGGGATACGGATGTTGCCGCCCAGCACCGACAGGGCCAGGTGCTCGTCCACATAGAAGCCGGCGCTGTTGGGTGACCGGCTCTGGAACACCGACAGGTTGGTGCCGACCGTGGTGATCCCGTTGCGCCCGGGGGTGAAGGTCGCCGTCTGCCGGACCGCCTTGCAGCAGATGTAGAGGTTGTCGCTGGCCCGGCGCAGGGCTTGCAGCACGACCACCCGCATCGGGCCGGTGGCGTTGCCCACCCGTAGCCGGACCTGGGTCACCCGACCCCGGCCGATGGGCGGGAGGAACGACTCACCAGTGCCGAGGTCGAGCGACTCCCAGCTGCAGGAGGTGAAGCCGTTGGCGGGGAAGGTCGCCGTCCGGCAGGTGGCCGTGCCGTTGGGCGTTCGCTGGTTGATGCGGGCCCCGAACTCGATGAAGCCACCACGGGTGAGCGGCCCGGCCTCGCGGGCCCGGATGGGCGGTCCGGTGTAGGTCCGCTCCGGCCCGCCGCCGGCGACCCAGCGGCCGGCCTCGGCGTCGGCCCCCGCGGGGGCCAGGCCCGCCACCACCAGGGCCGTGGCCACGCCCAGGGCCAAGAGCACTCGTCGCATCGTCCACCTCCCGGCCCCGAGCTTGGGCCGTCACCGCCGCCCCGTCAACCCACCCTCCCGTTCTGGACGCGCGCCTGTGTTCCTGGAGACAGAGGGCCGCGTCCAGAACGACCGGGGGGTCAGTCGGGGATGACGGCGATGAGCTCGCGCTCGGCGACGGGGGCGTCGAGGACGACCTGGAGCTCCTGGGCCTCGGCGATCTCGATGCAGGCCACGTCGGGGGCGAGGTCGGGCCGGCCGCCGGTCTCGAGGCGGATGCGCACCACCGAGGCACTCTGCTCGACCACGGTGGCCCGGGCGCCATAGCACTCCTGCACCCCGCCGTAGAAGCGCACCAGCACGGCGTTCGGGTCGTCGGGATCGGCCACGATCGAGGCGGGGGTGGCCACGACGGGGTTCACCAGGTCGGGCGTGGGCTCGATGCGGGTCCACGTCACCCCGGGGTCGACGTCGCCACTGGTGTCGGGGGGCGAGCTGACGGCGGTGTCGCCGTCGTCGGCCGCCGTGCCGTCGTCGCCGGCGGTCACGGTGTCGCCGTCGTCGCCCGAGCAGGCGGCGGTCAGGCCCAGCACGAGGGTGAGGGCGAGGAGCAGGCGGAGGGTCGGGCGCATGGGGGACTCCTGGGATCAGGACGGCGTCGGTGCCGTCACCGGGTTGGACGATCGCACGCTCACGGCTGGTTCCCGAGGACCGGGAGGTCGTCGGGGTCGAGGGCGGGGGGCACGACGAGCATGAGCCGGCGGCAGCGGACCGCCGCCAGCCGCCGCCGCTCCGGGCTGTCGGCGTCGAGCCAGGCCGGCGCCAGGGATGCGAAGGCCGTGACCAGGAACCGGTCGGGGTCGGGCGCCGCCGCCCGCGCCGCCCCGACGACCGCCTCCAGTCCCGGCAGGCCGGCCTGGGTGTTGATCCCGTCGGCCTGGGCCCCCGCCACCGCCGCCAGCTTCGGACCGAAGGCGGCCACGATCACCGGCGGCCTCGGGTCGGGCACGAGGAAGCCCCCGACCCCGCCGCTCGTGCCCGACCAGACCCTCTCGAGCACCTCCAGGTAGTCGACCAGGGCCGCCCGCCGATCGGGGTCGGCCGCCGGGACCCGCCCAAGGGCTCGCTGCTCGACGGCGTAGGCGCCGGTCGGGCCGGTGCCCGCCCCCACCCCGAGCAGCAGGCGCCCCCCGCTCAACTCCTGCAGGGTCGAGGCCATCTGGGCGACCGTCCCCGCGTCGCGGTTGGCCGGATTGAGGACGAGGGGCCCGAGGCGCACCCGCCTGGTCACCGCCGCCAACGCCGACAGTAGGGTCCAGCACTCGAGGACCCGGCCCTGGCCGTGGACGGCGCCGGAGAGATGGTCCCAGGTGCAGACCGCCCCCCACCCCCGCTCCTCGGCGGCGAGGGCCTGGTCGCGGAC
>CAYTJS010000007.1:18767-22127 GCA_964438115.1 uncultured Iamiaceae bacterium | reverse complement strand
CGGACCCGGCCCCAGTCGGTGTCGAAGGGGTCGACCACCACGTCGAGGTCCATGTCCCGAGGCTAAGCACCCCGCGAGGAGGCCGTACTGTGCGGCTCATGCAAGGGATCGAACCGGACGCGGTCAACCTGGCGCTGCTCGGACTGCGCCTCATCCTCGCCGTGGTGATGCTGGCCCACGGGATCAACCACATCATCGGCGGCGGCCGGATCGCCGGCACGGCCCGCTGGTTCGAGAGCCTGGGCATGAAGCCCGGCCCCCTCCACGCCTGGCTGGCCAGCCTGACCGAGGTGGGCGCCGGCGCCCTGCTCCTCGTGGGCCTGCTCACCCCACTGGCCTGCGCGGGGGTCCTCGGGGTGATGCTCGTCGCCCTGGTCACCAATCACCTGAAGAACGGCTTCTTCATCTTCCGGCCCGGCGAGGGCTACGAGTACGTCCTGACCCTGAGCGTCGTGAGCGTCTGCCTCGCGATGCTCGGCCCCGGCGAGTGGTCCCTCGACCACGCCGCCGACCTCACCGACCTGGCCGGCTGGACGGGTCTGCTCATCGCCCTGGTCGCCGGTGGCGGGGGCACGGCCCTGCTGTTGGCCGGCTTCTGGCGGCCGGTACGGTCCGACGGGTGAGCATCGTCAAGATCAACGCCATCCGGGTGCCCGAGGGCATGGGCGACATCATCGAGCAGCGCTTCGCCGCTCGGGCCGACGCCCTGAACGAGGTCGACGGCTTCCTGGGCTTCGAGTTGCTGCGCCCCACCGCCGGCGAGGACCGCTACTTCGTCTACACCCGCTGGGCCACCGAAGAGGCCTTCCTGGCCTGGCGCGAGTCCCAGCGCTTCGCCGAGAGCCACGCCGGCATGGGTGCCTCCGGCGCCGCCGAGGGTGGCGGCCACCCCGGTGGGCCCCCGGGCGGTCACCCTGGCGGCGAGGGCGGTGGCCCCGTCGCCATGGGTGCCGACCTCCTCGAGTTCGAGGTCGCCCTCAGCGTCCAGAAGGCCTGACCGTCCGTCAATCGAGGTAGACGGGGGTGCGGCCCTCCTTGCGGGCGCGGATGTACTCCTCGAGGTTCTGGGTGGTGAGACGGACCAGGAGTTGGTTGCGGTTCTCGAGGTCGATGGCGGCCTCGAGGCTGCCGATCTCGAGGGCCGACCAGAGCAGCTTCTTGGTCGTGGCCACCCCGTGGGTGGAGTAACCGCAGATCGACTCGGCCAGGTCGTACACGGCGGGCAGCAGCTCGTCGTCGGGCACGGTGCGGGACACCAGTCCGATGCGTTCGGCCTCCTCGGCGGGGACGTCTCGGCCCGACAGGCAGATCTCGAAGGCCCGGGAGGCCCCGATGGCCCGGGTCAGGGTCCACGACAGCCCCAGCTCGACGGCGCCCAGGCCGTTGTTGATGCCGGCCGCCCGCCAGTAGGCCGACGTGCCGGCCACGCGGATGTCGGTGCCCAGCGACAGACACATGCCCCCGCCGATGGCCGGGCCGTTGATGGCGCCGATGACCGGCTGGGGCAGCTTGCGCATCTGGGGGATGAGGTCGGCGAAGTACTCCATCGCCCGGATGGCCAGCCGGGAGAGGGTGAGGCCGTCGGCGCCGGGCGGGATGCCGGCGTCCTCGAGGTCGAGACCCGAGCAGAAGCCGTCGCCCCGTCCGGTGAGGATCACCACCCAGCAGTCGTTGTCGGCCCCTGCCTCGGCCAAGGCGTCGCGGAGGGGCACGATCGTGTCGAAGGACATGGCGTTCATGCGCTCCGGCCGGTCGAGGGTGATCTGGCGGACGTGGGGACGGGGCTCGGAGACCTCGAGGTAGGACGACATCGCCGCATCTTCGCAGCCGGACGCGAACGGGGCGGGGAGTGGCGAACCACCCCCCGCCCCGGAACCCGGGTGTCTCCGGCCGCGGACACGCGACCCGACGGGAGCCATCCCGGTCGGTGAGGACCGGGAACCCGTTGCCGGGTTACACCCCGCTGCTGGACGGGACGAAGGACCCGAAGCCCTCGCCGTACCCGGGCGAGCCGTGCTCGAGGATGTCGAGCCCCTCGAGCTCCTCCTCCTCGGTCACACGGAGACCCACGGTCTTCTTGAGGATGGTGAACAGCAGCCACGAGGTGACCGACACCCAGGCGAACACGGCGACGACCCCGATGACCTGGCTGATCAGCTGGTCGGGACTGCCCCCGTAGAGAACCCCCTGCTCCCAGAACCCGTCGACGGTGTCCCGGGCGAAGAGGCCCACGCAGATGGTGCCGAAGGCACCGCACATGCCGTGCACGGCGACGGCCCCGACCGGGTCATCCACCTTCAGCACCCGCTCGACGAAGTGGACGCCCCACACCACGATGATCCCGGCCAGACCGCCGATGATCAGCGCGGCCTGCGGGGTCACCGCTGCGCACCCGGCGGTGATGGCCACCAGGCCGGCCAGCAGGCCGTTGCCGGTCATGCTGACGTCGGGACGCCCCTCCTTCAGCCAGACGGTCAGCATGGCGGCGATGGCACCCATGGCGGCCGCCATGGTGGTGGTCACGGCGATGGGGCCGACGGCAGCGTCGGCGGCCAGCTCCGAGCCCGGGTTGAAGCCGAACCAGCCCACCAACAGGATGAAGCAGCCCAGGATGGCGTAGGGGACGCTGTGACCCAGGATCGCCCGGGGCTGGCCGTTGACGTACTTACCGATGCGGGGCCCGATGACCTTGGCGCCCCAGAAGGCGGCCACGCCGCCGGTCAGGTGGACGATGGTCGAGCCGGCGAAGTCGTGGAACGGCGTGTCGAGCTGGTACAGCCAGCCGCCGCCCCACTGCCAACGGACGACCACCGGGTAGATCACGAGGCTGATCACGAAGCTGTAGATCAGGTAGGCCTTGAACCTGGTCCGCTCGGCCATGGCCCCGGAGACGATCGTCGCCGCCGTGGCGGCGAAGGCCACCTGGAACATGAAGAACACCGACGGGGTCAGGTTGCCGTAGGCGAAGGCGCCGTCGCCGAGGAACCAACCGCTGCCGCCGATGAAGCGGCCGGCGCCCTCGAAGCTGCCCCCGAAGGCCACCGCGTAGCCGACGGCCAGGAAGGCCACGGCGCCGGCGCAGAAGTCCATCAGGTTCTTCATGAAGATGTTGGCCACCGACTTGGCCCGGGTCAGGCCGGCCTCGACCAGGGCGAAGCCGGCCTGCATGAGGATGACCAGCACGGCACAGAGGAAGACGAAGATGTTGTCCAGGTTGACCTGGACCGGGTCCACCTCGGCCTCCTGGGCCATCGCCGGCGCGGCCAGCGCCAGGACGCCGAGGGCGGCCAGGCCGGCCCCCGCCAGCAGCTTCGGTCGCCAGCCGGGCCGGCGATCGGGGGGTAGGGATGTGGACATTGC
>CAYTJS010000007.1:14955-18667 GCA_964438115.1 uncultured Iamiaceae bacterium | reverse complement strand
CCCGACGGCGGTCGCCGGGCACGGACGGCAAGCTAGGAGGAGCGGATTTCACGATCGTGGCCCCGGCGTTACCGCTCTCGATCGCTTTCGTGTCCCACCTCCGCGCCTTCTCTGTCGCCTTCCTGACGTCGTGAACGGGTCGGGGTCGGCGGGGGTGCTAGGAAGTCACGCCATGCGTTGCCGTCCCGCCCTGCTCGTGACCCTGCTCGTCTCCCTCGCCCTGCTGGCCGCCGCCTGTTCGGGCGACGACGGCGGCACGAACGGCGGCGGGACCGACGGCGGGACCGACACGACCGCGGTGGCGGCCACCCCCGAGGACTTCTCGGGCCGGGGTCCCTACGCCGTGGGCCAGGTCGACCTGCAGCTCGACGCCGACCACACGGTGGCCGTCTTCTATCCGGTCGACGCCGACGCCGTCCCCGAGGAGGGCCGGCCCTACACCTACTCCGGCGAGTCCATCTTCGGCCCCACCATCTCCGGCGTCCTCCCGGGCGCCCTGTCCCAGGAGATCACCGTCCCCGACACCTGGGTCGAGGCCCCCGCCAGCGCCGACGGCCCCTTCCCCGTCGTGCTCCACAGCCACGGCTTCTCCGGCAACCTGCGCTTCTCGAACCTCCACAACGCCCAGACGGCGTCGTGGGGCTACGTCGTGGCCGCCGTCGACCACCCCGAGCGGGGCGTGGTCTCGATCCTCGAGGCCTTCATCGGCGGTGGGAGCGGCGGCGAGCGTCCCGACGAGTTCCTCGACAGCGACCAGCTCATCGAGGGCCTCGACCTCCTGGCCGAGGAGAACGCCACCGCCGGCTCGGCCCTCGAGGGCGTGGTCGACACCGAGCAGGTGGCGGCCGAGGGCCACAGCGCCGGGGGCAGCGCCTCGGGCACGGCGGCCTACGACGACCGGGTCGACCTCTGGATGGGCCAGGCCCCCGGCACCCCGTTCGAGCCCGACACCGACCTCGACGCGTTCGTGACCGGCGAAGGCGAGGACCGGGAGGTCGACCGTGCCGGCCTGCTCGACGCGATGACCCCGCCCGACGTGCCGTCGCTGATCCTGGCCGCCGAGGGCGACACCGTGATCCCACTCGACGCCGTCCAGAACATCTACGACTGGCTGACCCCGCCCAAGCGCATGGTCACCATCGCCGAGAGCGGCCACGCCGTCTTCGTCGATCCCTGCCGGCCCATCCGCGAGGAGGGCGGCCTGAGCGGCTTCGTCGAGGCCCTGGGCCTCGACCCGACGACGGTCCCCCTGGTCCAGTTGGGCGAGAACGGCTGCCTGCCGACCGACACCGACCCGGTGGAGGTGTGGGCCCTCATCGACCACGTGACCGTGGCCCAGCTGGAGGAGACCTTCGGGGCCGACCCCGCCGTGGGCACCGCCTCCCTCCAGCCCGACTACCTGGACCAGAGCTTCCCCGGCCTCGTCGCCGAGGTCCAGTACGAGGGGTGATCAGTCGCTGACAGCGGCCAGAGCGGTGGTGTGGGTGGGGCGGAGGCGCACCACCAGCTCACCGGGGACGCCGTTGCGGCGGCCGAACTCCTCGGCCCGCTCGGCCCCCATGTAGCGGGCGCCGATGCGGGTGGCCACGTCGAGGAGATGGTCGGGGTCGGTGGACAGGACCGCCGCCCCGTCCACCTTCACGAACGAATAGGGCGGCGCCTGGTCGTCCACCACCAGGCTGAGGGCGGTGCCGTCGGTGAAGGTCCGGCCCTTGGCGCTGTCCTCGTGGGTGGTGAAGAGGACGTCGTCACCGTCGAGGACGAACCAGATCGGGGCGACGTGGGGCCTCCCCGACGGACCGACCCAGGCCACCTTCCCCGTCCGGGTTCCCGCCGCCAGGAAGGCACGGCGCTGGTCGTCGGTCATCGGTGTGGCCACCGCGGGGTCAACGCCGCGCCGGCCCGGCCGATTCCGGCGGTCAGAGGGTGGTCAGGCGGAGGTCGAAGCTGGCGTCGGTGCTGCCACTTGCCTGGTGGAGTTGGACGGTGACGACGTTGGCGCCGTCGACCAGCATCGACGCCGGGACGGTGAAGGTCCGCACCGCCCGTTCCTCGGACCCGGTGCGGTAGGCCGGGGCGAGGGTGGCGGTGGTGACGGTCCCGGCGGGGAGGTTGTCGCGGACCACCTCGACCCCGTTGACGAACACCAGGGCACCGTCGTCGGCCACCAGCTCCACCCGCATCCCGGTGACGGCGGTCGCGGCCGGCACGGTGAAGGCCCGGCGGAACCAGCGGACGCCCGAGCCCGGGGTCAGCACGGTCGCCTGGGTCGTCTCCTCACGGCCCAGCACGGCAGGGCCCTCGAGCCACGCGCGGTCGTCGTAGCCGATCTGGACCCAGTCCGCGGTCGGCGCCGTGCCCACGTTCCGGTACCGCCAGGTGGCCCCGAAGTCCACGACCCGGACCGGGCCGGGGGCGGCCGCCGTGGTCGTCACCGGGAGGGCGGCGGTGGGCGCCGACCGCTTCCCGCTGGCGTCCACCGCCCGGACCTGCACCTGGTACGTGGTGGTCGGCGCCAGGCCGGTGAGCTGGTGGAAGGTACCCGTCAGGGCCGCCACCTGGGTGCCGTCGACCAGGACCTCGTAGCCGACCACGCCGATGTCGTCGGTGGCCGGCGCCCAGGAGAGGTCGGCCGTGGTGGCCGTCTGCGCCGGCGAGGTCAGGCCGGTCGGGGTCGTGGGAGCCTCCAGGTCGGGCGCCGGCGGCGCGGTCACCACCGCGCTCAGGCGGGCGTCGAAGCTGAGGTCGCTACTGGTCGGGGCGTCCTGGTGGACCTCGACGGCCACCGTGTTGAGCCCGGGAACGAGCACGGAGGCGGGGACGCTGAAGGAGCGGTAGGTGTCCTCGACGTTGAGCGTGAGACCGCTGCTCGCCCGGGTCGTGTCGGAGAGGGGTCCCGCGGGCAGGTTGTACCGGGCCACCTCGGTGCCGTTCACGTAGACCGCGGCCCCGTCGTCGGCCAGGAGGTCGAGGCGCAGGTCGGTGAGCACCGTCGGGTCGGCGACGGCGATGCGCTGGCGGAAGTAGTACGTGGTGCGTCCGGGCGTGAGCAGGGTGGCCTCCCCCGAGTCACCGAAGCCCAGCTCGCCCGCGCCACCGCGCCAGGCCGAGTCGTCGAAGGCCGGGGTCTGCCATCCGGCGGGGGCGGCGGCGGTGTCGAGGTAGCGCCACCACGACAGCACGGGCAGGACCTCGGTTCGGGCGGGCGGGGAGGCGATGGCCGGGTGGCGGGTGACGCCGAACCACGGCCCGCCCACGTTGCCACCCAGCCACAGATCGTTGCCCGTGCTGTGGATGGCCCAGATGCCGTCACCGCCGGTCGAGGGCTCGTCGAAGACGGCGGCGTCCAGGATCGACGGGGCCGCGGGGTCGACCACCCCGATGTGCTCCCAGCCCGTGGGACCGATGTCGTGGCCGCCGAGGTAGATCAGGCCGCCGACCTGCTCGACCGACTCGACGTCGCCCTCGGTCTCGTGGCGGGTGAGGAGGGAGCCGTCGACGGCCCGGTAGACGTCGGCCCGGCCCAGGGAGCCCCCGAGGGCGGCCCACACCAGACCCCGGTCGTCGGCGAGGAGGTCGAAGACCTCGCGACCGGGGCGGGCGGCGAAGGCGGGGAGGAGGGCCCCGGTCGCGAGGTCCAGGGCGCCGATCCAGGCCGCGGCAGCCACCCCGTTCAGGGCGGTGAAGCGCCCGCCCACGTAGAGCCGGCTGG
>CAYTJS010000007.1:0-14945 GCA_964438115.1 uncultured Iamiaceae bacterium | reverse complement strand
CCGCACGCAGGTCACGTTCAAGGATCCCAACCCGAGCTGGCGCCCGACGCCCGCCCACGTAGAGCCGGCTGGCGTCGGGCGCCAGCTCCAGGGTCAGGACCGTGTTGTCGGCCGCCGTCGGCGCCCACGCCGCCGAGATCGTCCGGGTGGCCACGTCGAAGGCGGCCAGGCGGGTGCGGGGCTGGCCGCCGACGCTCGAGAAGTTCCCGCCGACGTAGAGCGTCGAGCCCGACAGCACGAGTGAGCGGACGGCGCCACCCCCCACGGCGGGCACGTAGCCGGTCATCGTGGCCCCCGTGACGGGGTTGATCGCCGCCAGGCGGCTCCGGGCCACCCCGTTGAGGCTGTTGAAGTTGCCGCCGATCCACAGACGGCTGCCGTCGGGGGCGGGCTCGATCGAGTACACGACGCCGTTGAGGGCCGGCCGGAACCCGGTCCGCGGTGCCCCCGTCACGGCATCGAACGCAGCCAGGTAGCCCTGGCTGGTGACGGCGCCCGTCCGCGTCGGGCGCAGGCCGGTGAAGTTCCCGGCGACGTAGACCGTGTCGCCGATCTGGGCAATGTCGTGGACCCGGTCGGTGGCCGCCGAGGTCATCCACCCCCGCCAGGAGGCGCTGTCGTACCAGGACGGGGCGTCGGCCGGCTGCCCGTCGGTGTTGGGCCCGGCCGCCGCGGGCACGGCCGCCGTCAGCATCGTGAGGGCCGCCACCACGGTGGCGGCCCGCGTCCCCGGTCGCATCGCCCGCTTCTCCCTGCCTGGCGTCACCCGTCACCGAGCACCACGGAACGTAGCGCAGTTCGACACCTCGAGTGGGCCCAACGACCTCCATCACCACGTCGGGCGGATCCACCCACGCCATGTGGGCACTTCTAGAGGGCCACCAACCGGAGGTCGAACCGGAGGTCGGGGCTGCCACTGCCCTGGTGCACGGCCACGGCCAACACGTTGGCCCCGTCCAGCAGCGCCGCCCGGGGCACCGCGAAGGAGCGCACGGTGAGCTCACTGGCCCCGGTCCGGTAGGTCGGGGTCGGGGTGTTCCAGGCCAGCGGACCCGTCGGCAGGTTGTCGCGGACCAGTTCGACGCCGTTCAGGTAGACCACCGCGCCGTCGTCGGCCACGAGGTCGACCCGCAGACCGGCGACACCGGCGGCGCCGGTCACGGTGAACGACCGCCGGAACCAGCCCGTGTCGTAGCCCTTGGCCAGTGCGGTCACCTCGTCGCCCCGGCCGCGGCCCAGTACCGCGGCCCCACTCGGCCACGAACCATCGGCGAAGGCGGGCTGGTTCCAGTCCGCCGGCGGGGCGCTCGCCGCATCGCGATAGCGCCACGTCGACCCGAGGGGGACCAGGGCCACGGGGCCGTACGGCGTGGTCACGCTCAACGGCGCCGAGGCCGACGAGCGGTTGCCGACCCCGTCGACGGCCCGGACGGCCACCGAGGTGGTCGTGGCCGCGGGGAGCGACACCCGGTAGACGGGGATGGCCGTGGTCCCGACCACCTGGCCGCCGACCAGCACCTCGTAGCCGGTGACCCCCACGTCGTCGGCGGCCGGTTGCCAGCTGAGGTCGGCCCCCGTACGCGTGACATTGGCGACGGCCAAGCCCGTCGGCACACTGGGCGGGGCCCGGTCGTCGACGATCACGGCGCTGAGGCGGGCGTCGAAGCTGAGGTCGCTGCTCGACGCCCCGGCCTGGTGGACCTCGACGGCGATGGTGTTGGTCCCCTCGACGAGGACGCCGGCCGGCACGGTGAAGGTCTGGAAGGTGTCCTCGGCGTTCCCGAAGAGCGAGACCGGGGCACTGGTGGTGTCGGTGACGGTGCCCGCCGACAGGTTGGTGCGGGCCACCTCGGTGCCGTTGACGTACACGACGGCCCCGTCGTCGGCCAGCACCTCGAGGCGACGGTCGGTGAGCGAAGCCACGTCGGTGACCGAGAACGTCCGGCGGAAGTAGTACGTGACCCGGCCCGGGGTGAGGACCGTCTGTTCGCCGGAGTCGCCGAAGCCGAGTTCGGCGGCGCCCCAGCGCCAGGCCGAGTCGTCGAAGCCCGGCGATCGCCAACCCGCCGGCGCCGCGGCCGAATCGAGGTAGCGCCAGGTCGACAGGACCGACACCAACTCCGTCCGGGCGGGCGGATCGGCCACGGCGGCGTGACGGGTGAACCCGGTCCAGGGGCCGGTGGGGCTACCGCCCAGCCAGAGGTCGGTGCCCGTGCTGTGGATGGCCCAGAGACCGTCACCGCCCGTCGCCGGCTCGGGGAAGCTCCAGGTGTCGAGAATGGCGGGGGCGGCCGGGTCGATGATCCCGAGGATCTCGGTCTCGCTCGGCCCCATGTCGTGACCGCCGGCGTAGATCAGGCCACCCACCTGCTCCACGACCTGGACGTCACCGGCGCTCTGGTGCCGGGTGACGAGCCTGCCGTCCTCGCGGTACACGTCGAGGCGGCCGAGGACGCCGCCCAGGCCGACCCACACGAGGCCCCGCTCGTCGGCGAGCACGTCGAAGACCTCGCGGCCGGGCTGGGCCCCGAAGGACGGGAGCTGCCGGCCCGTCACCGGGTCGACGGCGGCGAGGTGGCCCCCGCCGGCCGAGCCGTTCAGGGTGGTGAACCGGCCCCCCACGTAGATGCGACTGCCGTCGGGCGACCCCTCGAGGGTGAGCACGGTGTCGTCCGCCACCGGCTGCCAACCGGCGACCACACCGCCGTTGGTCACGTTGACCGCAGCCAGCCGGGACCGGGTCAGGCCCCGCACCGTGGCCAGGTTGCCGCCCAGGTAGAGGGTGGTGCCGCGCAACAGCATCGTGCGCACCGACCCGCCGCCGACGTTGGGGAGGTTGCCGACGGTGGCACCCGTCCTCGGGTCCACGGCGGCGAGGCGGGCCTTGGCCACGCCGTTGAGCGCAGTGAAGGTGCCGCCGAGGTAGAGCTGCGTGCCGTCGGCAGACGGCTGGAGCGCCTGCACCGTGCCGTTGACCACCGGGCGGAAGCCGGTGCGCAGCGCCCCGGTGGCGGCGTCGAAGGCGACCAGGTTGGCCTGGGCCGTGACGGTACCGCCGAGGGTCGGACGGACCCCGGTGAAGGTCCCGGCCACGTAGACCGTGTTGCCGATCTGGGCGATGTCATACACCCGGTCGGCGGCGTTCGCCGTCATCCACCCCCGCCAGGCCGGGTCATGACGCGAGGGTGCGCCGGCCGGCTGGCCGTCCTCGTTCGGTGCCGCCGCGGCCGTGGTGGCCGCCAGCAGCATCCCCAGCACCAGCAACACGCCGGCGCCACGCCACAGTGGTCGCATCGCTTCGCCCTTCGCCCCCGGGCGGGGGCACCCACTCAGAGTAGTTGGAATGACTACTCCATGTGAAGAGCAGGGCGGGTCAGCTCCGGGGCACGTCCTTCCAGGCCTGCTCCTTGTCGGTGCGGGGTTCGCCGGGGAGGCCCAGGATCCGCTCCCCCAGGATGTTGCGCATGATCTCGGAGGTGCCGCCCTCGATCGAGTTCGCCCTCGAGCGCAGGAACATCTTGCGCGACGACCCCGGCGGGCCCTCGAGGCCGATGATCTCCGAGCGCCGCATCGTGTAGTCGACGTCGACCATCCCGGCCGGACCGAGCAGGTCGACGCACAGCTCGTAGATGGCCTTGTTGATCTCGGCGAAGCGCAGCTTCAGCACCGACCCCTCCGGTCCGGGGTTGCCGGCCTTGGCCGCGGCGCCGGCCCGCAGGGTCGTGAGGCGCAGGGTCTCGGCCTCGATCCAGAGCTCCATCAGCCGGTCGCGGGTGACGGGGTCGCGCTCGGCGGCGTCGCGCTCGTTCCAGATGCGGACCGCCTCGGCGATGGGCCCCGAGCCCCGAGGACGGGTGCCGCCACCACCGCCGATGCTGGTTCGCTCGTTCATCAGCGTGGTCATCGAGACCCGCCAGCCGTCGCCCACGTCACCGATGCGGTCGGCGTCGGGGATGCGCACCTCGGTCAGGTAGACCTCGTTGAACTCGGCCTCGCCGGTGATCTGGCGCAGGGGCCGGACCTCGACGCCCGGGGCGTGCATGTCCACGGCGAAGTAGGTCAGCCCCTTGTGCTTGGGCACGTCGGGGTCGGTGCGGGCCACGAGCATCCCCCGGTCGGCCAGGTGGGCCAGGGTGTTCCAGACCTTCTGGCCCGTCACCACCCACTCGTCGCCGTCGCGCACCGCCCGGGTGCCCAGGCCGGCCAGGTCGGAGCCGGCACCGGGCTCACTGAAGAGCTGGCACCAGATCTCCTCGCCGGTGAACATCGGCCGCAGCAGCCGGGAGCGGAGCTCGTCGGCGGCGTGGGTGACCACCGTGGGCCCGGCCAGGGCCAGGCCGAAGAACGAGGTCTCCTCCGGCGGCGGTCCCCCCGCCTCGCGCAGCCGACGCTCCACGACGGCCTGCAGCTTGGGGCGCAGGCCCAGGCCGCCGTACCCCTCGGGGAAGTGCACCCAGGCCAGGCCGGCGTCGTAGCGGGCGCCGCGGTACTCCTGGGGGGTCATGGTCGTCGGATCGTGGGCGGCGACGAAGTCGTCGAGGACGGCGTCGAGACGGTCCGCCTCCGGATCAGCAGCCACCGCAGTGTCAGTCATGCCCCCGAACATAGTTCTGGCCGGTGATTTCGGTGCCAGGGCACCGAAATCCAGGGCCAGAACGGGGGTCAGCCTCGCTGCAGGGCCTTGACGGCGGCGGCGAAGGCGTCGTCGTCGGTGGGGTCGGTCGGGGGGTGGAGCAGCACGGCGTCGGCCAGACCCTGGTAGCGGTCGAGCAGAACCTCGGCCAGCTGGTCGTAGCGGCCGGCGGGGACCACGGCGCCGAGGACCTCGTCGGTGACGTGGTCGGCCAGCTCCTCCCAGCGTCCGGCCTTGGTCATGGCCCGGAGCCGGTCGCCGAGGTCCTCCCACCCGTGCAGCTCCAGGGTTCGCCGGTAGGCGGGCGTCGAGAACAGGAACCCGAGCATGGCCCGCTGGTTGCCGCGGGCGGCGGCCACGGCGGCGTCGTCCCGGCCGGTGGCCACCATGCCGCCGGCCACGACCTGCAGGGCCGACCGATC
This sequence comes from uncultured Iamiaceae bacterium, assembly GCA_964438115.1. Taxonomy (GTDB): domain Bacteria; phylum Actinomycetota; class Acidimicrobiia; order Acidimicrobiales; family DATDAH01; genus DATDAH01. The sequence continues at coordinate 9,890 of CAYTJS010000007.1, read as the reverse complement.
CCGGCCGGCCCGGGTGAGGCCCTCCTGGAGGCCGGGCAGGCACAGCTCGGCCAGGTAGCGGCGGTCGGAGTTGGTGGGATGGGTGATGTAGCCGTCGGCCACCTCGCCGGCCAGGCGCAGGGCCCGACGATTGACGCCGCCCAGCCAGATCGGGGGCGGGCCCGAGGGCAGCGGCCCCGGGTTGAACTCGGGCTGGAGCCGGGTGATCCGGTAGTGCGGCCCCTCGTGGTGGACGGGGCCGCCCTCGGTGAAGGCGGTGAAGATGGCCCGCACCGCGGCGACGTAGTCGCCCATGCGCTCGACGGGGTCGGCCCAGGCCACGCCGAAGCGGCCCTCGATGTTGGGGCGGATCTGGGTGCCCAGGCCCAACTCGAAGCGGCCCGGCGCGAAGCCGGCCAGGTTCCACGCCGAGTAGGCCACCTGCATGGGGCTGCGCACGAAGGCCAGGGCCAGGGCCTGGCGCACCACCAGCGCGTCCGTGTGCTCCAGGGCCAGCAGGCAGGACAGGAAGGCGTCGTTGGTGGTCTCGGCCACGTGGAGGGCGTCGAAGCCCAGGCGCTCGACCCGTTGGGCGTGGGCCACGATGTCGCCGATGGGGGCCCGGGGGTCCATCCCGGCCACGACCTGCATCAGCCCGCCCCCTCGGCCACCCCCAGCACCTGTTCGAGGTGGCGGTGCAGGTTGGTGATCCGGCACTCCTCGGCCGACAGCCGGACGTGGGTGAAGCCGGGCTGGTGCAGGCCCCGCTGCACCTTGGGCAGGTTCTCGACGTCCTGGTCGAACACGAGGCCCAGGCTGACGGACCCGGGGTCGACGTCGAGCACGGCCGGCCGGGGCCAGGGCTCGTCGGGACCGGGCACCCGGAAGGCGACGAGGAAGGTCACCACGCACTCGTCGGGCGTCGGGCCCGGGGTGGCCGTCATGGCGCTCAGGGCGTCGCTCAGGTAGATCACCGTGGCATTGGGGAACAGGTTGTACTGGTGCAGGTCGAGGACCTGCCCGGTGTCGAAGGCCGAGAGGTCGAGCCCGTTGGCCGCCGCCTGGTCCCGCACCGCCTGCTCGATGACCGCCCGCATGTCCGAACCCTCCGGCACCGGGGGTGCGGGCGTGTCGGGGTCGGTGACCCCCAGGCGGGCCCCCTGCTGCTCGACGAAGCTGCGCCAGATCTCGCCGTCGGTGGCCCCGCCCCGCAGCCGGGGCGAGGGGATCCCGTAGGGCTGACCCAGCTTGCCGTGGCGGCCCCACAGACGCTGGGGCGAGTTGACGTCGTCGGTCGAGGCCAGCATCTCGCGGTGGATCCCCTGGACGTGGTACGTCTCGCTGAAGGCCTCGATGGCGACCTTCCAGTTGCAGGCCAGGGGCAGACGCATGAGGACCTGCATGCGGTACTCGTCGGGGCGGGCCCAGGCCACGTCGGCGGGGACCCCCTCGAGGAAGTCGGCCAACGGCTCGGCGTCGACGTCCAGGTTGACGAAGACCAGCTCTCCCCAGGTGTCGACGGCCACGGGAACCAGGGGCAGGTCGTCGTTGCGGAGCGGGCCGAAGCCCTTGCGGGACGGGATCTCGCGCAGCTCGCCCCGCAGCGTCCAGGTCCAGCGGTGGTAGGGGCAGCGGATCTCGGTCCGGCCCGTGCCCTCGCCCGAGCAGAGCTCGCTGCCCCGGTGCAGGCACACGTTCTGGAACGCCCGCAGCTCGCCGTCGTCGCCCCTGACGACGACGACCGACAGCGGCCCGCAGCGGTACTCGAACCAGTCTCCCGGCTCGGTGACCTGCCCGCGGGCCCCGGCGATCTGCCAGGTGTGGGGCCACAGGCGCTCGGCCTCGAGGTCCGCCCAGGCGGGCGAGGTGTAGCGCGAGGCGGGCACCGTGGCCGGCCCGAAGGGGCCGGTCTCGATGGTCGTCCCGACCGGCGCCGTGTCGGTCAGCTCCCGGACGTCGGTCACCGCCGCAGGTTAGGTCGCCCACCACCCCACCCCTGCGGGGGACCTAACGTCCCCGCCGTGGACCGAGACGCAACCTTCGCCGCCGTCGCCGCCGACCGCCGGGCACTGGCCGACACCCTCGCCGGCCTCGACGACGACCAGTGGGCGACGCCCAGCCTGTGCGGCGAGTGGGACGTGCGCCACGTGGTGGCCCACCTCACCTCCGGCTGGAACGTGGGCGCGGCCGGCTTCGCCTGGCTGATGCTCCGCCACCGCGGGTTCCACGGCGCCAACGAGGCCCTCACCGCCCGCCTGGCCGAGCGGCCGACCGAGGCCATCGTCGCCGACCTCCGCGATCACGCCGACGAGCGGTTCACCCCGCCCGGCTTCGGGCCGGAGATGCCCCTCACCGACGTGCTGGTGCACGGCCTCGACGCCCTCCGCCCCCTGGGCCTCGAGCGGCCGGTCAGCCCCGAGGCCGCCACCTGCGTCCTCGACTTCCTCGTGACCCCGAAGGCCCGCAAGGTGGTCCAGGCCACCGGCACCGACGGGTTGGCCCTGTCGGCGCCGGACCTGGGCTGGTCCCACGGCGACGGTCCGGCCGTCACCGGGACGGCCGACGACCTGCTGCTGGTGCTGGCCGGCCGTCCGGCCGGCCTCGACGGCCTGACCGGCGACGGGGTCGCCGATCTCCGGGCCCGCCTGACCTGATCAGGCCGCGGGCCGGGTGAGCTCCCAGGTGTTGTCGACCAGGATCCGGCGCTGGTCGGCGGGGTCGAGCTCCTTCACCTCGGGCACGTAGTCGAGCGGCCGGGGCATGCCCTCGATGTGGGGCCAGTCGGAGCCGAAGATGACCCGGTCGGCACCCATCAGCTCGACCACCTCGTAGGGGTCGTCCTCCCAGAAGGGGTTGATCCACACGTGACGGCGGAACGTGTCGACCGGGTCCTCACCGAACCAGCCCGGGTACTTCTTGGCCGTCGAGCGCAGCTTGCGGAACAGATCGGGCAGGAACTCCGAGCCGTTCTCGACCGAGGCCACCCGCAGGCCGGGATGCCGGTCGTAGAGCTTCTCGAGGCTGAGGGTGAGCAGGAAGTCGAGGGCGGCCCGCTCGATGGAGAACATCCGCACCGAGGGCTTCCAGCCGCCGGAGAACTGGGCGGTGAAGGCGTCGTCGGCGTAGCCCTGGGACGAGTAGCCCGAGTCGCCGGCGTGGATGACCAGGGTGATGCCGGCCTCGGCCAGCCGGGCCCAGAACGGGTCGAAGCGCTCGTCGGCGGGCGACACGGGGCCGGCGGCGGTGAAGGCGGCGGCCGGGCGCATGACCACGACCCGGGCGCCCCGGTCGAGGGCCCACTCGAGCTCCTCGACCGCCCACTCGGGGTCGGCCAGGGTCAGGTAGGGGGCGCCGAAGATGCGGTTCTCGTATGCGAACCCCCAGTCCTCCTCGACCCACCGGTTGAAGGCCCGGAAGGTGGTGGTCAGGGCGAAGAGGTCGTCCTTCAGCAGCTCCTCGTAGAGGACACCGAGGGTCGGGAACATCCACACGGCCTCGAGGCCGAACTCGTCCATGCGGGCCAGGCGGGCCTCGCGGTCGCGGTACTCGGGGCGGATGGGCTCGCGCTCCCGCAGGAACTCGAGGGGTGACTTCCCGTCCGGGTTGCCCCGGAAGTAGTCGTGCATGGCCCCGGCCTTGGCGATGGGGTCGAAGGTCGGGTTGGTGACCGCCCGGCTGACCTTGCCCCCCACGACGTGGTAGCGGCGGCCGTCGATCTCGCACCACTGGACACAACGCGGCCCGAGGGCGGGGTCGAGGTGCCGGGTGAAGGCGTCGAGGGCCTCGTAGTAGTGGTTGTCGCAGTCGAAGGCCCGGAAGTCGAGATCGCTCACGGGGCGAAGGCTACCGATCGGCGGCCGCCGCCTCCGGATCGAGCTGCCACACGGTGAGGTCCACCGGCAGGGGTCGGGCCCGGCGGGGGCGCTGGGCGATGCCGTGCTCGAACTCGGACAACTCGGTCCGGATCCGCTCGACCTCGACCAGCGCGTCGGCGGCCCGGGGCGGGGGTCCGTCGGTGTCGGTGACGAGGTAGAGCGGCCGGTCGCCCAGCACCTCCTGGAGGGCGAGGAGCACGTCGGCCGAGGGGTCAGGTGGGCCCGACAGGGCGGGACGGTCCCACCAGGTGAACGGCGTGATGGCGAAGTTGGCCGCCTGCTCGGAGCCTCCCTCCCACACGAAGACGGCGTCGTCGGCGTCGGGCAGGCCGCCCAGGGCCTCGACCACGCCCAAGGAGCCGCCGAACTCCTCGTGACCCCAGAGGTCGGCGGACTGGCGCAGCATGAACAGCCCCATGGCCAGGACCAGCACGGCGGTCCCGACCCGCAGCAGTCGCTCGCCCGGCCCCCGGCGGTACCACACCAGGGCGGCGGCCACCCCCACCAGGATCAGCAGCGTGGGCACGACCATGGGCACGTAGCGCCGGCCCCACCACATCAGGTCGGGGGCGATGCGGGGCTCCCAGATCAGCACCGGCGCCACGATCAGCCCCGGCAGCACCAGGGCCCAACAGGCGGCCGACCACCGCCGGCGGACGCCGACGACCAGGGCGCCCACGGCGGCGATCAGGGCCACGGGCGTGACGAAGAGGGCCAGGCGCTTGAGGTTGAGCTCGTCGTAGCCCCGGGCCCGGACCCGGGCCTTGTTGATCCGGTAGTTGGGCCCGAGCAGATCCTCACGGAACCAGGCGACCAGGAGGAAGAGCGTGAAGAGGCCGACCAGGGCGAGGCCGGCGACGAGGACCACCCGGCGCCAGTCGACGGTTGCCAGCCGCCGACCCCACTCGGGGCGCCGGTGGCGGACGAGACGCACGACCCCCGCGACCAGGGCCAGGGCCACCGCCCCCGCCAGCGCCTCACGGAAGCTGGGCAGGCCCTGCTGGAGCTTGGCGTAGCGGGCCCCACTGCCGTAGGCCAGCCACGTGGCCCACAGCGTCGGGGGCCCGAGGCCGACGGTGAAGGCCACCGCCCGGCCGTCGATGCGGTCCCAGGCCCACAGGGCAGCCAGGACCACGGCGGCCAGGCCCACCACGAAGACCCCCTCGGGCCGGGCGACGAAGCCCACCCCGACCAGCGCCCCACCGAGGGCGGCCGCCACCCGCCAGCGGGTCGTGAGGGCCAGCACCACGCCGAGGAGGGCACCGAAGTAGAGGAACTGCGACATCGACTCGGCGGTGGGGAACTTGGCCTGCCACACCTGCAGGGCGTTCACGGCGAGGAGGCCGGCGCCCACACCGGCGGCCAGCAGCCCGAAGGCCCGGCGGGTGGCCAGGAAGACGAGGCCCACCGCGCCGAGGGCGAAGAGCGGCGTGAGGTTGAACAGACCGGTCGTCCCGGCCACGTCGTGGGCGGTGGCCAGGCCCGTGGCCCACAGGTGGAAGAAGTCGGGGACGACGTGGGCGGGGTCGTCGGCGTCGGTCGGGAAGGCCCGCCAGGGCCGCTTGCGCCACCCCAGGTCGCCCTCGTCGGTGACCAGGCGGACGTCGCCGTCGACCACCACCACCTCGGCCCCGGTCGCCACCACCGGGTCCTCGAGGGTGTCGCCGCCCTGACGGGCGATGGCCACGGCGTGGTTGACGTAGACGCCGGGGTCGCGGTTCTTGGCCGCGTAGGGGAAACCCGGGAAGAACTGGAGGGCGGCCACCACCAGGACGGCGCCGAGGACCAGGGCGGCGCGCCAGTCCCACGGCGCGGGGCGCCAGGCGGCCCGTCGGGCGACGACGAAACCGGCCACGACGGTCACGCCCACCCCGCCGAGGAGGGCCACCCAGCCGTCGTGGCGGCCGAGGCGGGCCAGGGCCAGGCCGAGGACGAGCACCGCGGTGCCGGCCGTGGCCACGGCCAGGCCCGCCAGCTCCAGCCAGGTCGGCGGCGACCGGTCGGGGCCGATCACCGGCCCAGCACCCGGCGAGCCCGGTCCCGCGAGCGGTTCACCAGGCGGTTGACCGGGCCGTCGGCGTTCACGTGGGGGAACGGTCCGTCGGGTACGTCGCGGCCGAGGAAGGCCCCCAGCTCGGCCCAGCCGTCTCCGGCCCCCAGGTCCAGTTCGAGCAGGTCGCCGGGGCGGTTGGCGAACCAGGACCTCACGTCGGCGTTGTGGCGCTCGTACCGGTCGACGTACACCTGCTCGTGGCCCACGGGGTCGCCGGCACCCTCGCCGTAGATCCACTCCCGCATCGGCGTGGACCGACCGCCGAAGTGGCCGAGCACCGAGGCCAGCCAACGGTCGGGGGGCCGCACGGTCAGGATGAACCGGCTCCCGGGGCAGGCCTGGTCCAGTTCTCGGAAGAGCAGGGGCCAGGGGTTGTCCTGCACGGCGTCGACGTGGCGGATGCGCTCGAGCGCCTCGGGCAGGGCCCGTTCGGCGATGTCACCATGGCGGACGCCGAAGGGCCCGGCCACCTCGAGGCCCAGCAGTTCGAGGGCGCGGCCCAGCGACGAGGTGCCCGTCTTGTGGAAGCCCACGCAGATGACCTTGGCGCCGTCCAAGCGGCGTCAACCTACTGCTGGGCGCCCAGGGTGGTGCTGGTCGTGAGCACCTGGATCCGTCCGGTGGCACTCCACCGGCCGTTGCCGACGACGAACTCGTCGCGGCCGTCGCCGTCGAGGTCGACCGCCTCGCCCCGGTCGCCGCACCCGGCGGTGGCCTGGGGCGAACGGATCGGCTCGAAGCGCAGGCCGCCCTGGTTGCGCAGCAGGACATCGGGGATGTTCACCCCGTCACCCCGACACCCCTGCACCACGAGGAGGTCGGGGCCCCGGCGACCGTCGAGGTCGCCCACGACCACCGAGACGCCGGCCCGCAGGGGGCGGACCAACGGATCGGGGTCGAAGCGGTCGGCGCCGAGGCGGCGGTGGATGCGCAGGGCCTGGCCGGTCACCACCACGAGGTCCCGCCGGCGGTCGCCGTCGAGGTCGACGACGCGGGCGTCGTTGACCCTCGGGTACGCCACCCCGAGGCGCACGGCGGCGTCGCGGACCACCTGGATGCCGTCGACCCGGCCCGCCGGTCGGTAGAGGTGCAGGCGGTGGGAGGCCTTGCTACCCGGCGGCACCCCGCTGGTGGCCTGGCCCACCCCGCCGCACACCACCGTGTCGACGAGGCCCCGGTTGCGCCCGGCCGGGTGCAGGCACAGTCCGCCGATCTCGGCGGTCAGGCCCAGCCGCGCCTCGACGAAGTGCCCGCCCAGGTTCACGAAGGTCCGGTTGGGCGACGGGAAGCCGTCGAGGCGCTCGCCCTCGTTGGTGATGACCAGGTCGAGGCGGCCGTCGCCGGTCACGTCGACGAGTGCGGGGTGGCGGCCGCGGCCGTAGGGGTCGTCCACCCCCCAGGCGCTGTCGGCCCGCTCGAAGGTGAGGCCGTCCTGCTGCAGGAACAGCATGTTGCGCTTCACCCGCAGCCCGTGGCGGGCCCCACTGGCGCAGTAGAGGTCGGCCCGGGCGTCGCCGTCCACGTCACCCACGGCGCACCCGTGGCTGTCGTTGCCGACGAACTCCCACACCGGCAGGAGGGCGGTGCCGTCGTTGCGGTAGGCGATCACCCGGCCGTGGTGGCTGATCACCAGGTCGGGGCGCGTGTCGCGGTCGAGGTCGGCGACGTCCACGTCCCAGCTGTGGGTCGCCTGGCGCAGGCCCAGGACGGCGCCGACGTCCCGGACGCCGCCCCGCGGGGGCGGCAGGGTGGTCGAGGTCGGGGGCACCGTCGTGGGCGGCACCGTGGTCGGCGGCACCGTGGTCGGCGGCACCGTGGTCGGCGTCGCCGTGGTCCCGGGGACGGTGGTGGTCACCGTGGTGGGAGGTGGCTCCCCCGATGCGGAGGGGCGGGAGGGCAGGAGGGCGACGGCGGCGGCGACGGCGGCGACGGCAAGGACCCGGGTGGTGGCCCGACGGTCCGGGGCGGTCCGAGCCATGCCGACACGCTACCGGTGAGGGTCGCGGGGGCTGCGGCCCCCGCCCCGACCGCGGGCATCGGCAGTACCATTGGGGCGCTTCCTATGTCCCCCGCCACCGACCCTGACGCGCCCCTCGACGTGTCCATCGTCCTGCCCGTGTACAACGAGGCCGGCCACCTCCGCGAAGAGATCGACCGCATCCGGGTGGCCATGGACGCGTCCCACTACTCGTACGAGATCGTGGTGGTGGACGACGGCTCCGACGACGGCTCGGGCGAGGCCCTGAAGACCATCGAGGGCATCCGCCTCGTCCAGCTGCCGGTCAACCGGGGGTCGGGTACCGCCCGCAAGGTCGGCACCCGCGAGTCCCGCGGCGACGTGGTCGTCTGGACCGACGTCGACATGACCTACCCCAACGACGAGATCCCCGAGCTGGTCAAGGAGCTGGAGGGATACGACCAGGTGGTCGGTGCCCGCACCTCCGAGCAGGGCACCCACAAGTTCCTGCGGGTGCCGGCCAAGTGGACGATCCGCAAGCTGGCCGCCTACCTGGCCAACACCGAGATCCCCGACCTCAACTCGGGCTTCCGGGCCTTCCGTCGCGATGTGGCCGTCCACTACCTCCACCTGCTGCCCACCGGGTTCTCGTGTGTGACCACCATCACCATGAGCTTCCTGGCCAACGGGCACACCGTGAAGTACGTGCCCATCGAGTACAAGGAGCGGGCCGGGCGGTCGAAGTTCCACTGGCGCAAGGACACCGCCCGGTACCTCACCCAGGTCGTCCGCCTCGTCCTGTCCTACAACCCGCTGCGGGCGTTCATGCCGGTGGGGCTGGCCCTGCTGGCCGTCGGGCTGGTGAAGCTGGGCTTCGACATGGCCACCCAGGCGTGGCGGGTGCCGACCAACACCCTCCTGATCCTCTTCGCCGCCTTCCAGGTGATGGTCATCGGCCTGCTCGCCGACCTCGTCGTGCGGGTGACCCGGCCTCACGACGAGGTGGGTCAGCTCTCGCGGTGACCGCCGGGCCCACCGGCCCCCGCGGCCGCCTGCTCGTCGTCACGTCGAACTACCCCCGTTGGGTGGGGGACTCGACCACCCCGTTCGTGCTCGACCTCACCCGACACCTGGTCGAACGGGGGTGGGCCGCCGACGTCCTGGCCCCCCACGCCCCCGGCGCTGCGGTCGACGAGACGCTGGCCGGTGTACCCGTCCACCGCTTCCGCTACCTGTGGCCCGAGTCCGCCCAGACCGTCTGCTACCAGGGCGGAGCCCTGGTCAACCTGCGCCAGCGGAAGTCGAACCTGCTGAAACTGCCCGCCCTCGTGGCCGCCGAGTGGGCTTCGGTCGTGCGCCGCCTGGGGCGGGGTGCCTACGACGCCGTCCACGCCCACTGGGCCCTGCCCCAGGGCCTGGTCGGGGTGGCCGCCACCCGACGAACGCCGGTGGTGCTCACCGTCCACGGCGGTGACGTGTTCGCCCTCGACCAGGGGCCGCTGCGGGCGGCCAAGCGCATCGCCATCGAGCACGCCGCCGCCGTCACCGTGAACAGCTCGGCCACCGAGGCCGCCGTGCGCGATCTGGGCCGGGCCCGGCGTCTCGAGCGCATCCCCATGGGCATCGACGTCGACCCCGAGGTCGACGGTGAGCGGGCCGCCGCCCTGCGGGCCGAGCACCGCCGGGGCGACGGGCCCCTCCTGGCCCTGGTCGGCCGGGTGGTGGCCGAGAAGGGCGTGTTCGACCTGATCGAGGCCGTCGACCGGCTGCGGTGCGACCTCCCCGACGTGCGCGCCGTGGTCCTGGGCGAGGGCCAGGACCGGGCCGCCGCCGAGGCCGAGGTCACCCGGCGGAACCTGGGCGACCATGTGCGGTTGGTCGGCTGGGTCGAGCCCCCCGAGGTGCCCGCCTGGCTGGCCGCCGTCGACGTGGTGCTGGCGCCGTCGCGGCGGGCCCCCGACGGCTGGGCCGAGGCGCAGGGCCTGGCCATCGTGAACCTGCTGCGGCTGGAGCCCGACGAGCACAT
>CAYTJS010000006.1:0-28216 GCA_964438115.1 uncultured Iamiaceae bacterium | reverse complement strand
CTGTCACCCCGGCCTCCGCGGCCAGGTCCCCCAGCGTGGTGCGGGGGTCGCCGTCGATCGGGGGCCCCCAGGACGGGGGGTGGGGCGCGTCGCGGGACGGTCCCGGAGCGCTCGACGTCCCTATGCTAGTGCTGGCACGCCGCCGGGTCCCTCCTCGGATCGGCGCCCCGCCGACCGATGGAGCAACGATCCCGCCCATGACGCCCCCGCCCGAGCCCCGCCCCACGCTGACCGTCGTCATGCCGGTCTACAACGAGGCCGCCACGCTGCGCGTGGCCCTCGAGCGCCTCCTCGCGGTCGAGCTGCCGGTCGAGCGGGAGATCGTCATCGTCGACGACGGCTCGACCGACGGGTGCCTGGAGCTGATCGCCGACCTCGTGGCCGCCGACGACTCCATCCGCACCTTCCGCCAGGAGCCCAACCAGGGCAAGGGGGCGGCGCTCATCCGGGGCTTCGCCGAGGCCCGCGGCGACCTGTTGACCATCCTCGACGCCGACCTCGAGTACGACCCCAACGACTTCGTGCCCATGCTGGCGCCGGTGCTGCACGAGGACGCCCGCGTGGTCTACGGCACCCGCTCGTTCGGCTCCAACGCCGCCTACTCGTTCTGGTACGTGCTCGGGAACAAGCTGGTGGCCTTCTGGGCCAGCTTCCTCTACAACGCCTGGCTGTCCGACATCGAGACCTGCCTGAAGCTGGCCCCCACCGAGCTGTGGCGTGACATCGGCCCCCGGGCCAGTGGCTTCGGGATCGAGGCCGAGGTCACCGGCGGCCTGCTGCGGCGGGGTGAGCGCATCTACGAGGTGCCCATCAGCTACAAGGCCCGCAGCCGCGAGGAGGGCAAGAAGATCACCTGGCTGGACGGGGTCGACGCCCTGTGGATCCTGCTGCGCGTCCGCGTCTTCGGCCGGTGAGGTCCCGGGCCCGCGGGGCGGCCGTGCTCGGCGCCCTGCTGGCGGTGGCCGTGCTGGCCCCGGCCTGCGGCTCCTCGGCCGAGGCCCCCGCCGGCGCCCAGGGCACCACGGCCACCAGCGCCGACGGTACCGATGACCTCGACGGGGCGACCGAGGCCTCCGCCGACGTGCCGCCCGGCGGTCGGCGGCCCACCGCGTCGGACCCCCTCCGGGTCCTGATGGCGGGCGACTCGCTCATGGCCGACGTGTCCCTGGCCGTGGCCTCGACCCTCCAGGACGGGGGCCGGTCGCGGGCCCGCCTGGTCGAGGCGCCGAGCATCCCCCGCGACGACCGCACCCGGGCGTGGTGGCGCACCCGCCTGGCCCGCTTCGACCCCGAGACGATCGTGGTCCTCATCGGCGTGTGGGAGGGCATGGCCATCGAGGGACTGAGCAACGTGTCCGTGGGCAGCCGGGCCTGGGAGCGGGCCTACCGCGACCGCCTGGTCGAGCCCTACGTGGACCTCATGACGAGCCGGGGCGCCGACGTGGTCTGGATCGGCATGCCGCCGGTGCAGAACCCCCAGCGCCAACGGGGCTTCACCGCCATGAACCGGGTCGTGCGCCGCCTGGCCGAGGTCGACGACCGCCTCACCTACGTCCCCGGCGACCGCATCCTGGCCGACCCCTCGGGGGGCTGGACGGCGTTCCTCCCCGGCCCCGGTGGTGGCCTGCTGCGGGTCCGTCGGGTGGACACCACCCACCTCTGTGCCGAGGGCGCTCGGCGCCTGGCCGACCCCGTCCTCGACCACCTCGTGGACCGCTGGCAGGTCCCCCTGGCCCCGAACTGGCCCTCCCGCAACTGGCGCTGGGTCTTCCCCGCGGTCGCCTGCCCCCCGGCCCGCACCTGACCGTTCGCATCGGCCCCGCCCACCCCCCATCAGTCCGAAATTGCGTCGATTCGTTGCGCGGAGCGCAACAGAACGACGCAATTTGGGTGGGGGTGGTCAGTCGCAGCGGGTGCCGGTGGCGAAGTCGTCGGCCAGTTCCTCCGGGAGGAGGCGGCTGAGGGCGGTGGCGCCGATCTCGTTCAGGTGGTGGGTGTCGGCGAACCACTCGTCGCCGGGGGCGGCGTCGTGGAGGTCGACGAAGTCGGCCCCGCCCTCGGTGCTCAGCTCCTCGGCCCGGGCCAGGAACGCGTCGAACTGCTCCTCGCCGCCGGGGTGGGCGGCGACGTAGTCGTCGGTGACGGGCAGGGCGACGACGGTCGTGTCGATGCCCCGGTCGTCCAGCTCGGCGAGGAGGCGTTCGAGCGCCTCGGTCTGGCGGCCGCCCATGGTGAAGTCGTTCAGCAGCTCGCTGGTCAACAGGCGCTCGGTGAGGGGGTTGGGCTCGTAGCGCAGCTCGCGGCGGGAGAGGCCCTGGCCCTGGCGGCCCAGGACCCCCGGGATCCCCGAGGCCCCCAGCCGGGGGGCCTCCTCGCCGTCCCGCCAGGCCTGGAGGCCGTGCCAGAGCTGGTCGGGGTGGCGCAGGGCGGTGCGCTGCTCGACCAGCACCGAGCGGCGCAGCAGCGGGGCCTGCAGGCGCCCGAAGAGGTCGTCGCGGGTGAGGGGGGCGGTGTCGTAGGCGTCGAGGGCCGAGCGACCGATGGCCGCCTCGTCGTTCAGGTCGAAGCTGGACAGCCCGATGACCACGCCGTCCGGGGAGACCCGCTCGTCGACCTCCTCCAGCACCCAGCGCTCGAGCAGGGCCGGGGTGGCAGCGTCGAGGGCGGCGTTGTAGGCGGTGCGGCCCAGGGGGTCGGCCTCGGTGAACAGGCCCGGGTGGATGCCGTCCCGGGTCATCGAGTTGCCGGCGAAGACCACGTCGACGCAGTCGATCTCGTCGAGCTGGGCCACCTTCACGGTGGTCGTGTCGTCGGTGTAGAGCTCGGGCTGGGCCAGGTAGGGGTCGAGGGCCCGGGCCCCGACCTCGGCCAGGACCACGACGAGCAGGGCCACCCCCACGATCAGGGCCACCCGCTTCACGTCCGGTCCTCCGAGCGGCCCCGGACGAGGGTGGCGACCACGTCGACGCCGAGCAGGAGGAGGGCGGCCATGGCCACCCAGTGGGCGGCCTCGAAGTTCTGGGGCCAGCCGAAGTCGGCGGGCAGGCGGTCACGCAGCTGCTTGCCGAAGACGTACAGGCTCACGCCCACCACGATGACCGGCGCGGCCAGGCGCACCACCGCGCCCCCCCAGCGCCAGCGCAGGGAGAGGGCCATGGCGACGCCCAGCACCAGCCCGACGACCGGCGTGGCCAGGGCCCAGCCCACGGCGGCGGCGGCCAGGGTGGCGACCACGGCGGTGCGGACGGGGGCCAGGACGGTCTCCGGCCGCAGGGGCAGGTCGACGGCCAGGTCGAGTGGTGGGTCGAGCACCTCGGCCCGCCGGCGGCGGGGGTCCCAGACGAGCAGCAGCAGGGTCACCAGGACGGCCACCACCGAGATGGCGATGGCGGCCCACACCTGCCGCTGGGGCGGCCAGGTGACGGCGACGGTGACCGGGCCGTCCCCGCTCGGCTCCACGAAGAAGCCGTTGGCGTAGCCGGAGATGATCTCGTGGCCGGTGACCTCGCCGGCCTCGGCGGTGGCCTCCCACTCGGGCCCGTAGCTCTGCCCCACGACCAGCCAGAAGGGGGCGTCGGCGTCGGCGGTGACGTCGAAAGAGAGGCGGTCGGGGTTGACCACGTCGACGGCGGGCGGCTCGGGCACGGTGCCGGTCACCCCGGGGGCGGCGGCCTCGCCGTCGGGCCCGGAGGAGAGCACCAGCTGGTCGAGGTCGATCCCGGTGGTCCGACCCTCGGTGGCCACCACCTCGGAGCGGCCGTCGAGGGCGACGGACCCGTCGCAGGCTTCGAAGGCCAGGGGCCGGCGGGCCTCGGCGTCGGCCGTCGTGCCGACCAGGCGCACGGGCACGGGCGTGTCGTCGACGGCGAGGACGTCGCGTCGACAGCGGTCGGGGAGGCGGCGGGGCGGGGCGGCCCGCTCGACGCCGGGGAGGCCCAACTCGGCCACGGCGACGGGGAGGACGGCGGGACCGCCCGAGTACCAGTCCACGGTGCTGGTGCGGTCCGCCTCGAGGACGGTGAGCCGGAACGAGTCGCCGGTGAGCGCCTCGAAATCGAGGGGCACCTCGGTCACGGCGTCGGGCTCGGTGCCGGGCTCGAGGCGGGGCAGGCGCAAGATGCGGGTCTCGTCGCCGCTGCGGAGGCGCAGGACCCGGGGCACCGAGTGGCGCCCGTCGTTCACCACCTGCAGATCGAGGTGGTCGACGGTGACGGGCTCGGGGACGGTGACCTCGACCCACTGACCCATCAGGCGGTTGAGGGGCGTGGTCCAGGCGGTGGCGGGGTCGCCGTCCACGGCGGCCGAGGCCCGCGAGGCGAGGTCACCGGGCAGGTACTCCGAGGCCCGGGCCGTCAGCCCGCCCCGCGACGCCGGGGTCAGGCCGAGCAGGCGGTCGATCTGCTGGGACGGGGCCGCGGCCGACAGGCGGGCGTCGCCGGCCACCTCGAAGCCCCGCTCGCCGGGCACGTCGAGCAGCCGCCGCAGCGCCGGCTCCTCGTCGACCCGGACCGGCTCCTGCGGGTTGGTGCGCAGCCGGGTGAGGACGTAGGTGAGGCGGTGGCCGTCGAGGTCCCCGTCGGTGGCCTCGACGACGTCGACCGGGGGCCGGACCAGCTCCTCGAGGCGGATGCCGTCGAGGTCGACCTCGGCGAAGCCCACGGCGCTGACGCCGGCCAGCTTGGGCCGGAACCCCACCGTGTCCCCCAGGATCTCGATGTCGAGCTGCGAGAAGCTGCGCTCGGGGAAGGTGACCTCCTGGCCACCCCGGCCCCGCGACGCCCGGGTCAGGTCGACCCGCACGGGGTCGCCGCCGTCGAAGCGCAGCTCGACCTCGGTGATCCAGCGGTTGATCTCCCGGGACTGGGGCTGGGTCAGGCGGACCCGGTCGGTGGTCACCGGCTCGTCGGTGGTGATGCGGAGCCGCTCGCCCTCCACCTCGCTGAACGCCCCGACCTTCCAGGCCGTACGCAGGTCACCGTCCATGGCGAAGAACGGGCGGTCCCCCGGTGTGTAGCTGACGGGATTGCCGTAGGCGGTGGCGGCGACGGTCGCCCCGCCCTCCTGGACGGCGACGGTGAACGAGGCGTCGTCGGCCTCGGGGAAGAGATCGAGGCGGGCGTCGCTGACGTCGTACTCGAGGGGCACCTCACCGGCCCCCTCGGTCGCCCCCTCGTTCTCGCGGATGGCGCCCCAGCGCCGGGCCCGGCGGCGGTTCGAGTCGGTGATGACCACGTCGGCCCCCTCGTCGAGGGCGCGGTCGAACATGGCGGGCGTGTCGGAGTCGAGCAGGCCCGCCGTGTAGAGCACGGCCCGGTCGGGGTCGATGACCCCGGCCCCGGTGGCGGCAACCAGGCCGTCGCCGTCGCCGCTGACCATGATCGGGTGCTCGGCGGGCAGGGCCCGCACCATGGCGGCCGGGTCCTCGAGGGCGAAGACGGCGACCGGGGGCGGGTCCTCGAGGCCCTGGTCGGTGGCCAGCTCGACCTCGTCGAGCATCGGGAGCTGCTCGCGGGGCTGGTTCTCGACCGGCGCCCCGAAGGCGACGGGGTCCTCGAAGCCGGGGGCGGAGCGCAGCAGGGCCCAGGTGGCCTCGGGTCGGGGGGTGCGGAACCGCTCGTACTCCAGGTCGGAGCGGAGGACGACGTCGCCGGCGCCGATGAGGCGGGCCAGTGGGGCCAGCGTGTCGGGGCGGAAGGTGCCCTCCTGCAGCGGCCGGTCGATGGCGTTCATCAGGTTGGCCGAGGCCGGGGTCCCGAGGGGGATCAGCTCACGGGCGGCGTACTGACGGTCCATCAGCCCCGGGGTGATGGGGTCGACCGTGTTGCCCCACCGGTAGGCCGCGAAGTCGGTCCCGGGCAACTCCAGGACCCGGGTGGCACGGTCCCGGGCGTCGAGGTACGCGGCGGCCTCGGTCCAGTAGTCGGGCAGGTCCTCGTCGCGACGCAGGTTGCGGTCGACCATCTGACCGACCCACAACGCGGGCAGGTTGACCACCACGAGCACGCCCACCAGCAGGGTGATGGGCGTGGCGAAGCGGGGGAGCCGGCGGCGGGCGGCCACCACCCCCGCGCCCAGCAGGACGGCGGTGCCCAGCACGAGCATCGGCAGGGCCCGGGCGGTGGAGCGGAAGGCCAGGCCCAGGTCGGTGCGGGTCCACCGGACGAGGAGGCCACCGGCGGGGGAGGGGTCGGCGAAGGGGTGGCCGCCGACGGCGATGACGGCCCCGGCCACGATCAGGGAGACGAAGAACAGCCGGTGGCGGAACCGGGACACCGCGGCGCTGGCCCAGGCGGCGATGGGGAGGGCGAAGGACAGCGGGATGCCGAACCACATGTAGTGGATGCTCGGCACGATCCACTGTCCGAGCTTGTCGTTGCCGTAGAAGAACCAGTAGCCGAGCCCGCGGATGACCTCGGGGGCGGTCGAGGCGGCCGCCACCGCCTGGTAGGTCTCGGTGTAGCGGACGATGGGGATGCCGTACCCCCCCTCGACCATGAGGCCCACGAACCACCACAGGCTCACGCCCACGGTCAAGACGCCGCTGCGCACCAGGGCGCCGACGGCCTCGCCCAGGGTGGCCTCCCGCTCGACCCAGACGGCGTAGACGGCCCACAGCAGCGGTCCCACGATCACCAGCAGGACCGAGGTGAGGTTGGTGCTCGAGATGGTGAGGGCGACGAGGGCGAAGGCGGCGGGGTAGCGCCAGCCGCCGGCCCGGATGGCCCGGGCCAGGAAGGCGATGAGCCAGGGCAGGCCGGCCCAGGGAAGCAGGATCACCGAGATGCGGGCCGCGTAGTGCAGCACGTAGGGGCTGAGGGCGTAGGCCAGGGCGGCCACCACCATGGCCCCGTCCCACCAGAGGGCCTGCCGCGACGGCGTGTCCTCCCGGCGCTGGGGCCAGCCCAGCGTGCGCAAGAGGTACAGCACGCCGGTGCCGGCGGCGAAGAGCAGCGTGGCCAGCCACAGGCGCTGGGCCACCCAGTCGGGCACGCCCAGCTGCTCGAGGACCCAGTACCAGGGGCCCATGGGCCAGAGGTAGCCGATGACCTGGTGGGTGACCCCACCGAGGCCCACCCCCGGGTCCCACAGGAAGGCGGCGTCGCCGAGGAGGCGGCCGGGGTCCAGGTAGAGGTAGGTCTTGGTGTCGGCACCCACCTGGCCGGGCTGGGTGAGCAGCAGCGGCAGGTAGCAGACCGCTCCGAGCAGCAGGAGCGGGAACCCGCGCCGGAGGCGCGACGGAGGAGCGGGGTCGGGGGCAGCCATCGGAGGAGCGGGGAGCCACGCTACCGGGCCGGGCGGACCCCGACCGGTCGCGTGGGCAGGTGGGTCCGCTAGCTTCGCTCCCCGTGTCGACCGCCGAGGCCGCCCAGCTCGAGATGGTGCACAAGCTGCCGAAGGCGCAGCTCGTGGACCGCATCCCGTACGTGGCCGAGCAGTGCCGTGGTCGGCGCACCGTCCACGTCGGCTTCGTCGACGCCGGCTACCAGGAGATGCAGGCCGAGGCCGGCACCTGGCTCCACGCCCACCTGGCCGAGACCGCCACCCACCTGGTCGGCATCGACCTCGACGACGACGGCGTGGCCCGGGCGGTGGCGGAGGGTTACGAGGCCCACGTCGCCGACTGCCGGGACCCCGACGCCGTCGACGCCCTCGGCCTCGAGCCGGCCGAGGTGGTGGTGGCCGGCGAGGTCATCGAGCACCTCGACGACCCCGGGTCCTTCCTCGACGGCCTGCACCGTCTGGTGGCGCCGGGCGGCACGCTGGTGCTCACCACCCCCAACGCCTCGGGCCTGCTGAACGGCTTCGCCGCCATGGCCGGGGCCGAGATCAACCACCCCGACCACGTGATCCTCTTCTCGTGGCGCACCCTCACCAACCTCATGGGCCGCCACGGCTGGGAGGTCGTCGAGACGGCCACCTTCGTGCCCGCGGTGAAGGCGGCGCCCGGTTCGGGGCTGCGGCAGCGGGTGCTGGGCCTGGCCGGGCGCTTCGTGCTCTGGCTGGAGCGCACGATCGGCGGCCTCTGGGCCCCCTTCGTGGCCGACGGCCTGATCGTGGTGGCCCGGGCTACTCGTCCAGCGCCGTAGGCGTCCGGTCCGCCGGCGGGTCGGTCTCGTCGAGGCGGGCCTTCAACAGTGCCACCTCCTCGGCCAGCGTCCGCGTCCGCTCCTCGGTGCGCGACAGCTCGAAGGAGAAGTGGACCACCATGAGGAAGAGGAAGGCGATGGCGGCGAGGAAGAACACCGCCGGCTCGTAGGCCACCCCCACGGCGTCGGACACGGGCACCAGGACGTCGGGGACGATGGCGAAGGCCAGCAGGAAGACCGCCACCCCCACCCACAGCAGGGCGTACTTGCCCTTGAGCTTGCGCTGGCGGACCAGGCGCAGGATGAACATCACCGAGAAGACGACGATGACCAGGACGAGGAGCTGGGCGCGCAGGCTCACGGGCTCGCCTCCGGGGACTGGGGATCGGGGGCCGACGGGGCCCGGGCGGCCCGGCGGGGGGCGGAGGCCACCAGCACCACCAGCAGGCGCAGGTAGTGGTACACGAGGCGCCAGCGCCGGTTGGACGGCTGGCCCGCCTCGCGGTCGCTCATGTGGACCGGCACCTCGGTCACCCGGAAGCCCTCGGCGCAGGCCAGCAGGAGGGCCTCGACCGACTCCATGTACTCGGAGGGGTAGGTGCGGGCGAAGAACTCGAGCATGGGCCGGTTGAAGGCCCGGAACCCCGAGCTGGTGTCGGTGAACTGCTGGCCCGACAGGGTCTTGATGGTGAAGCGCAGCACCCCCATGGCCCGGGCCCGGACCCGGCCGACGGTGTAGGAGCTCTCCTTGCCGGCGAAGCGGCTGCCCACGGCCATGTCGGCGCCCCCGGCCAGGGCGGTGAGCAGGGTGTCGATCTCGTCGGGGTCGTGCTGGCCGTCGCCGTCGAACTGGACGGCCCGCTCGTAGCCGTTGCGGACGGCGTAGAGGAACCCGGTGCGTAGGGCCCCGCCGATGCCGAGGTTGAAGGGCAGCGACAGGACGGTGACCCCCGCGGCGGCCGCCACCGCGGCGGTGCGGTCGAGGGAGCCGTCGTCGACCACCACGACGTCGAGGTCGGGGCGCGACGTGAGCTGGGCGAGGACCTTCGGGAGGGCCTCTTCCTCGTTGTACGCCGGGATGATCACCAACGTCGGGGTGGTGCCCGGCCTCGCCGCCGACTCGGTCATCGCGGCGCTGATCCTAGGGGGCGACCGCCCCCGGACGTGCCACCAGCCCGGCGGGCGCGGTCAGTAGCCTGCCCCCGATGTCCCCGCTGCCCCCCGGCACCCGGCGCCTCGCCGCGCTCGCCCTGGTCCTGGCCCTGGCCGTGACCGCGTGCGGCGACGACGGCGACGGCACCGGATCGGCGGCAGCGGGCACCAACCCGCCGACCACCCCGGCCCCCACCACGAGCGTCCCACCCGGCGGCCGCCAGCCCACCCCCGACGACCCGCTCCGGGTCACCTTCGCCGGTGACTCGGTCATGTCCGAGCTGGCACCGGCGATGATCGAGGCCCTCGAGGCCACCGGCGAGACCGAGGCCCGCTTCGTCCTGGCCCCCTCCCTCGCCCGCAGCGGGGCCGAGCTGGTGATCTGGAACCAGGAGCTGCAGGCCCACGACCCCGACCTCGTCGTGCTGCTGGTCGGCCTGTGGGAGGACCGGGTCGTGGGCGACGGGGCCTACGCCGCCCCGGGGTGGGCCCGGCAGTACAAGGCCGAGGTCCTCGACCCGTTCCTCGACCTGGTGACGAGCGAGGGGGCCAAGGTGCTCTGGGTGGGCATGCCGGCGGTGCGGGACGACGACGCCACCACCCGCTTCGCCACCCTCAACGGCGCCTTCGCGGCCGCCGCCGAGGCTCGCGACGACGTCGACTACCTGCCCGGGGGCAACTTCGTGTCGGCCCCCGAGGGGGGCTACACCGACGTCGGCCCGGCGCCGGTGACGGGCGCGCCGGTGCGGTGGCGGCGCATCGACGGGCACCACCTGTGCCCCGACGGCGCCGTGGCCATCGCTGAGCCCGTCCTCGCCGCCATCAACGAGCAGTGGAACGTCGGGGTGGGCTACGCCTGGCAGCAGGGCGCCTGGCGCCGGCCGCCGCTGCTGCACGCCCCCGAGGAGTGCCCCGCTCCCTGACGGGGCCCCGGGGCGTTCCCTACACTCGCCGCACCATGTCGCGCCTGTCCGGCTTCCCCGTCCGGCTGCTGCTCGTGGTCGTCCTGGCCCTGGCCATCCGCTGGATCGCCGTGTTCGTCCACTACGGCGACCTGCCCCTCGAGCTGGACGACAACTACGCCTACCACACCCAGGCCATCCTCCTCGTGGAGGAGGGCGGCTTCTACGAGCCCTTCGTCTGGCGGGACTCGATCGAGGCGGGCGGGCCCGCCGTCTTCGAGCAGTCGGCCGGCCATCCGCCCGGCTACATCCTCTACCTGGCCGCCTACGCCGCCGTCGGCCTCGACAGCCCGTTGTCGAACCGCCTGGCCAGCGGCATCGCCGGGGCGGCCGCCGTGGCCCTCATCGGCATCGTGGCCCGCATGGTGGGGCGCTGGGCGGGTCTCGACGCCGGCGCCGACCGGGCCGGCCTCGTGGCCGCTGCCCTGGCCGCCGTGTACCCGAACCTCTGGATCAACGACGCCCTGATCCTCTCCGAGTCGCTCTACGCCGGCCTGGCCGCCGTGGTGATCCTCACCGGCTACCGCTTCTGGCGACGACCGTCCTGGGGCACCGCCGCCGTCCTCGGGGTGGCGGTGGCGGTGGCCACGCTCACCCGCAGCGAGGGCCTGCTCCTCCTGCCCGGCCTGGTGCTGCCGTTGGCGATCGTCCTGAAGGGCCCGTCATGGGGACGCAAGGCCGGGCTGGCCGTCACCGCCGGCGTGGTCGCCCTGGCGCTGATGGCGCCCTGGATGCTCTTCAACATCTCCCGCTTCGAGGAGCCGGCGGCGCCGTTCCTGGCCACCGGGAGCGGTCGGGTGCTGGCCTTCGGCAGTTGCGAGGAGACCTACTCGGGACGCTTCCTCGGCTACTGGAACATCGCCTGCGCGCCCAGTGAGTTCTCCGGGGACGAGTCCGAGATCGACACCATCCACCGCGAGAAGGCCGTCGAGTTCATCGAGGAGAACTACGAGCGCCTGCCCGTGGTCGCCCTGGCCCGGGTCGGGCGCATGTGGCAGGTGTGGCGGGTCGACCAGGGTGTCGAGTTCGACCGCTTCTTCGAGCGTCGGGGCGAAGGCCCGGCCCGCTTCGCCCTCTTCCAGTACTACCTGATGATCCCCGTGGCCCTGGCCGCCCTGGTCCTGCTGTGGCGGCGGAAGGTGACGATGATCCCGCTGGTCGCCCCGTTCCTGCTGGTCACCTTCACGGCGGCGTCGACCTTCGGCATCACCCGCTACCGGGTGCCCGCCGAGGTCGCCCTGTGCATCCTGGCCGGCCTCGGGGTGGCCTGGGTCTCCCGCCGGGCGCCCGACGACGACGCCGGGGAGGCCGAGGACCGGGACGCGGTCGCCGTCGGCGCCGGATGAGCGATCGCCGTTTCGCCCTGGCCCTGGTGGGCATCGCCCTGATCGGGCTGGGCCTGCGCTGGTTCTGGATGCTCGAGGTCCGCCCCGAGTGCGGGACCCCCGCCGAGGAGGGGCCACCGGGCTGCCTGGCCATCGTGGGCGGGGCCAACGTCGTCAACGACCCCCGCTACCTCCACGAGGTCGGCCTGCTGCTGGCCGACGGCAAGCCCTACATCGACCCGTTCACGTACAACAGCACGGGCGAGGAGCGCCCCTCGGCCCACAAGATGCCGCTCTTCCCCGCCTACCTGGGGGCCGTGTCGTTCCTCGGCTTCGAGGGCATCGAGTCGCACCGCATGGCGGCGGGCCTGCTCGGGGCCACCACCGTCGTGGTGCTGGGGCTGCTGGGCCGCTACCTGCTGGGCTGGCGGGCCGGGCTCATCGCCGCGTCCATCGGCGCCCTCTACCCGAACCTCTGGATCAACGACGTGTTGCTGCAGGTCGAGAGCCTGGCCGCCCTGCTGGCCGCCTGCTCGATCTGGGCGGCGTACCGCTATTGGCACCGGCCCGGCGTCGCCCGGGTGGCGGTACTGGGCGTCGCCATCGGCCTGCTCGCCCTCACCCGGGCCGAGTCGCTGCTCCTCTACGCCCTGGTGGTCCTGCCCCTGGTCTGGGGCGGGATGCGGGCGTGGCGGGACCGTTTCGTGCACGTCGGCGTGGCCGCCCTCACCGCCCTCGTCCTGGTCGGGCCCTGGGTGGGCTGGAACCTCACCCGCTTCGAGGCCACGACCACGTTGTCGACCGCACCCGGGCCCGTGCTCGACACGGCCAGCTGCGACGCCACCTACTACGGGGACCAGTTCGGCTACTACGGGAACTGCTTCGTGCTGGAGGAGTACGCCGCCGACGAGGGGATCACCGTCGAGGAGGCCCAGGAGCGATTGGCCGCCTACGACGAGTCCGAGCGGGCGGCGGTGGCGGGGGAGCGGGCCCAGGCCTACATCGGTGACCACCTCGGCCGCCTGCCGGTCGTCATGGTCGCCCGGGTGGGTCGCCTCTGGGAGCTGTACCGCCCCGGCCAGAACGTGCAGTTCGACTGGCAGCTCGAGGGCCGCGGCGAGCGGACCTCCCAGCTCGGCCTCGTGTCCTACTACGGGCTGGTCGCCCTCGCCGTCTACGGCGTGGTGAGCCTCCGCCGCCGTCGGGTGGCCCTCAGCCCGCTCCTCGGGCCGGCGATCATGATCACCGTCACGGCGGCCTGGACCTTCGGCACCACCCGGTACCGGATCCCCGCCGACGTGGCCATCGTGGTGGCGGCGGCCGTGGCCCTCGAGACCCTGCTGCGGCGGCGCTGGCCCGTGGACCCGTCCGGCGACCTGACTCCTGACGACGAGCCGACGCCCGTCGTCGCCGACCCGACCCCGGTGGAGGCCCCGTGACCGACGACGACCGCTGGCACGAGAACACCCTGAACACCGAGCTGCTCGACCACGAGCTGCCCGATCCCCGTTTCGTCGACGCCGAGTACCTCACCTGGCTCTACGACCGGAACCCCGACGGCCCCGCCATCCAGGCCGCCGCCGACGAGGACGGCGTCCGGGTCGCGCACTACGCGCTGGTGCCCCAGACCTACCGCAACGCCGCCGGCGAGGCCCCGATGCTGTTCTCGCTCAACGCCGTGACCCGGCGGGGGACCCAGCGCAAGGGCTACTGGTCCGAGCTGGGCCTGCGGGTGTTCGAGGAGGCCACCCGCCAGGGCAAGCGCCTGGTCATCGGCGTGCCCAACGAGAAGTCCACCCCGGGCGCGGTGAAGTACCTGGGCTACCGGTTCCTGGGCCCGATGCCCGTCCACGTGGCCGTGCCGACGGGGACCGGCGGCGGCTACACGCACCACGTCGTGGACGACGCCTTCCTCGACGGCCCCGTCTTCGCCGGGATCGCCCCTGAGCTCTGCCGCCACGAGGCGGTCAACTGGACGAACCACTACACCCCCGAGCGCCTGCGCTGGCGCCTGGCCCGGCCCCACGGTGGCTACACGGTCCACATCGGCCCCGACCTGGTCGCCGTGTCGACCCGCTCCGCCTTCGGCCCCGTCCCGATGTCGGTCCTGCTGAAGCTCTTCCCCCGGGGCGAGGTGGCCGCCGACCGGACCCTGTCGGCCCGCTCGGCCGTGGCCGCCGTGTGCCGTCACCACCGCACCCCAGCCCTGGTCTACGCGGGCTACAACGCCCTGGTGAAGGTCCGGGGAATCGCCCCGCCCCACCGCCTGCGCCCCGCCCCGCTCAACCTCGTCGTCCACTCCTTCAGCGACGAGGTGCCCCAGGAGACGTTCCGGCTGGATACGTTCGAGTTCCTGGACCTCGACGCGTACTGACCGCTCGCCCGACGCCCGACCGGACCCGACCCGATGCCACCCCTCGTCACCTTCAGCTTCGACGTCGAGGACCACCGGCCCGACGACCAGGCCGAGCTGCGCCTCCTCGACGCCACCCGTGACGTGCTCGCCTTCTGCGCCGACCGGGGCATCGTCGGCAGCGTCTTCGTCGTCGGCGAGGTCGTGCGCGACCACCCCGACCTGGTGCGGGAGATCGCCGCCCAGGGCCATGAGCTGGGGCTGCACGGCTGGAGCCACGCCCCGATCACCGAGCTCTCGCCGGAGGACTTCCGCAGCCAGACCGCCCGGGGTCGGGACCTGTTGGCCGAGACCGTGGGCCAGGAGATCATCGGGTTCCGGGCCCCGACGTTCTCGCTGGTGCCCGAGACGGTGTGGGCCACCGAGATCCTGGCCGAGCTCGGGTTCCGCTACTCCTCCAGCATCCTGCCCGCCTGGAGCCCGCTCTACGGGTTCCCCGGCCTGCCCCGGGAGCCGTTCACCTGGCCGTCGGGGCTGCTCGAGCTGCCGGCGCCCATCATCAAGGTCGGGTCCCTCGGCCTTCCGGTGGTCGGCGGCACCTACCTGCGCACCATGCCCTGGCCCCTCGTGCGGGCCGGCCTGCGCGAGCGCCCGCTCGGCCCGGTCCCGTTCACCTACTGCCACCCCTACGACTTCGACACCGGTGAGCGCTTCTGGGTCGTCCCCGGCGTCGGCCGCGTCGGCAGCGTCCTGCTCTGGTACGGCCGCAGGCGGATGTTCCGCCGGGTCGAGCGCCTCGTCGCCGACGGATTCGGCCCGCCCCTCCGGGACCGTCTGGACCAGGTCTCCGCCGAGGTGCCCTCCCTTCTCACGACATCCGGTCAGCCGACGTAGTCGGGGGCGCAGCCGCCGGGCTCGGACGGGCGGGTCGCCTCCCAGGTCCGCACCCAGCCGGGGTCGACGGGGCCGATGGTGGGCGCCAGTGCCCCGAGCAGCCCCTGGGCCATGAGGACCTGGCCGTCGGGGCAGAGGTGGATGCCGTCGGCCCGCCGCACCGCCACGGGGGTCCCGTCGGGTCCGGGGAGGGTGTCGGTGTAGCCGTCGGGCGCCACCCAGGTGTCGCCGTCGGCGAAGGCCACGTCGTCGCGCTCGGCGGCCACGGCGCGGTAGTCCTCCTCGAGACGGCCGACCAGGGCGGTCTCCTCCGGGTCCCGGATGGCGGTGGGGCCCACCCACAGGACCTCGGCGCCACCGGCGGTGAGGGTGGCCACGGCGGGGTCCACCAGGTCCCGCCGGTACCGGCCCGGTTCCAGGTAGTCGCCCCGGGCGAAGTCGCCGAGCAGGGCCTGGCTCTCCCAGTGACCGATGGAGAGGACCACCACGTCGGGGTCGTAGCCCTCCACCGCGGTCGCCCACAGGGCCGCCTCCGAGGGCGTCCGGGGCAGCTTGGGGGCGAGCAGGAACCCGGCGTGGGCCGCGCCGGTCGTCTCGAGGGCGTGGGCCAGCGGTCGGGCGGCCTCGGCCAGGACCGAGTCACCGGCGATCAGGACCCGGGGCCGGCCGTCGTCGGGGTCGTCGAGGCTGGTGGGCCCGGCCGGCACCGTGGTGGACGGCTCGGGTGGCGTCGGTGACGCGGTGGCACCGCCGTCATCGCCACAGGCGACGGCGAGCAGGCCCAAGAGGGCGACGGTGGCGAGGAGGGGAGTGGGGCGCACGGTCCGGGCCCGCCCGGCGGGCTCAGCCGTCGGTGGTGGTGCCGCCGGCGGCGTCGGCCACGGCGGTGGCGGTGGCCGGGTCGGTGGTCTCGACGGTCCAGTTGGCGCCGTAGGCCACGGCGGCGGGCGGCTCGGCACCCTCGGGGGCGAGGAAGGCGTCCTGGAGGGCCTCGTCGTACCAGACGGTCAGCACGGCCTGACCACCGTCGATCGTGCACTGGCTGATCTCGCGGGTGTCGTCGACCAGGCCCTCGTACTCGAGGGTGCACTCGATGCCGGCGGCGGCCAGGTCCTCGTTGAGGGCGGCGATGGTCTCGTAGGAGGACAGGTCCTCGGTGGTGCCGGCCTCGGTGGTGTCGGCACCACCGTCGTCACCCCCGTCGTCGCCGCTGCTGCACGCTCCCAGCGCCAGGAGGGCGATTGCTACGGTTGCCAGGAGTGCCAGACGTGCCTTCACCCCCGGGATTCTGGCGGCAGTCGGGGCCCTCGGCCAAACCCTTCGCCTGGGCGTTGGCGGCCATCGTCGCCGGGGCCGTGGCCCTGCGCTGGTTGGTCGTGCTCGTGGTGCGGCCCACCTGTGACCCGCCGCTCTCGGGCACTGGCGCCTGCTTCCGGGTCGCGGGCGACGCCGCCTACTACCACGTGCAGGGACGCCTGCTCGGCGACGGCCACCTCTTCGCCCACCCCTACTGGTGGCTCCAGACGGGCGACTACGCCGACTCGGCGTCGCACCCGCCCGGCTACAGCGCCGTGCTCGGCGTGGTCTCGGCCCTGGGCCTCGACACCGCCACCTGGCACCGCCTGGTCTCGGGGCTCATCGGGGCCGCCGCCGTGGTCGTCATCGGCCTCCTGGCCCGTCGCCTGGGCGGGCCCCGGGCCGGCCTGCTCGCCGCCGGGGCCGCCGCCGTCTACCCGATGCTGTGGATCAACGACGGGATGCTGCAGGCCGAGGGGCTCTACGCCCTGCTGATCGCCACCATGCTGCTGCTGGCCCACCGGTTCTGGGACGACCCCACGCCCGGGCGCATGGCCGCCCTGGCCGCGGTGACGGCGGCGGCTGCCCTCACCCGCACCGAGGCCATCTTCTTCTTCCTCGTCCTGGTGCTCCCCCTCACCCTGCGCCTGGCCGGGCGGAGCTGGGGCGAGCGGTTCCGGTTCCTCGGGGTGGGCGCCGTGGTCGGTGCCCTCTGCCTGGCCCCCTGGGTGGGCTTCAACCTGGCCCGGTTCAGCGAGCCCGTCTACCTGACCAACAGCGCCGGCTCGGTGATGAGCGACGCCTCCTGTGACAGCACGTACTACGGCGAGTTCATCGGCTACCACGCCAACTGCATCGGCACCGACCCGCCCCTCGAGTTGGACGAGGCCGACGAGTCGGTCCGCGAGGCCGACCTGCTGGCCGAGGCCGACGACTACTTCTACGACCACCTCGACCGGCTCCCGCTGGTGGCCGTGGCCCGGGTGGCCCGGGTCTACGACATCTTCAAGCCGGGCCAGAACGTCTGGCTCAACTGGTGGCTCGAGGGTCGGGGGAAGGCGGCGTCGACCGCCGGCCTGTGGGCCTACTACGCCCTCATCCCCTTCGGGGTCTACGGCGCCGTGACCCTCTGGCGGCGCCAGGTCACCCTGCTCCCGCTGCTGTCGACGGTCGTGGTGGTGAGCGTGGCGGCGGCGATGACCTTCGGCCTCACCCGCTACCGGGTCCCCGTCGACGTGGCCTTGGTCGTCCTCGCCGGCATCGGCGCCGACCGCCTCCTCGCCCGCTGGCCCCGTCGAGCGGCGGGGTCAGGTTCGGGGCGGGGTGACGGCGACGACGGTGAGGCCGTCGATACCGGCGAAGTCACGGGGATTGCAGGTGTGGACCGGTAGCTCGTTGGCCACGCCGATGGCCGCGATCATGGCGTCGTAGGCGCGAGCCGCGGGCTTCCGTCCGGCACGCCGGAGCGATGCGGCGACCTGACCGAAGGCGCGAGCCGCCGCGGCGTCGAAGGGCAGCGGCTCGAAGTCGGCCTCGGCCTGCTGGAGGTGGGCCTGGCGAGCGGCTCGCTCCTCGTCGTCGACGGCGACCAAGGGGCCGACGGACAGCTCGGCCAGGGTGACCGCGGTGATCAGGGGCGCCTCGGGCAGGGCCCCGACGTCGTCGATCCGGCCCAACAGGAGCAAGGTGCTCGTGTCGAGGATGCCCTCGGGCATCAGAGCCCCGGACCGACCAGGTCGTCCAGGTCCCGCCGCAGACCAGCAGGGTCCACCGGAGGCAGGCCGACGCGCCGGGCCCGAAGCTCGGCGAGACGGGTCGGAGGCCGGGGGAGGGCGACGAGGCGGGCGACGGGCTGACCAGCCCTCGTGATCGTCAGATCTTCACCTCGCTGGGCCCGATCGACCATGTCGCCACCGTGGTGGCGGAGGTCTCGGATCGAGATGTCGGGCACGCAGCGATGGTATCACGCGTGACACCCTCGGTAAGGGCGGCCTCACCGAGGGCAGGCGCCCGGTGGGTCGTCGTAGCGGGGGTCGGTGCGCCAGGCGGCGTCCGGCCACCCCGCCGCAGGGTCGGGGAGCGCCCAGGTGTCCTGGAGGGCCCCGGTGACGGCAACGCCGAAGCGCTCGGCGCCGGCGGGGCAGAGGTGGCGGCCGTCGGGCTTGCGCAGGAGCTCGCCGGCGGCGGTGCGCACGTAGCGGCCCTCGGCGTCGCCGATGACCTCGTCGGTGGCCAGCCAGGTCACGTCGTCCCGCTCGGCGGCGGCGGCCTCGAGCACGGCGTTGACGGCGACCCGACCCTCCTCCTCGCCCTTGGCCGGGTCGCTCGGGGGCTCGCCGAGGACCAGCACCCGGCTGCCGTCGGCGGTGAGGCGGTCGAGGGCGGCGTCGACCTCGGCGGCGTAGGCGTCGGGGTCGCGGAGTGCGGCCCGGTGGTCCCAGGAGCCGACCATGAGGACGACCTGGTCGGGCGGGGGATCGGTGAGGAGATCGTCGGCCGCACCGGCGAAGGGAACGGCGGCCGAGGACGCGAGGCCGAAGCCGAGGACGGCACGGGCCCTGGTGTCGGCCTCGCCGGTGGCGTCGAGGGCGGCCTCGATGCCGGCGGCGGCATCGAACATGACCGAGTCCCCGAGCACCAGGACCGACAGGCCCCCCGCCGGAACCTCGGAGGGAGGGGCGGGCACCGCCGTGGTCGGGGGGATGGTGGTGGGGGCCGTGGTGGCCGTCGTCGTGGGAACGGGCGGCGTGGACGTGCTGGGGCCGGACCCCCCGCCGTCGTCGCCGCAGCCGACGGCCAGGGCCCCGACCAGGAGCACCCCGGCGAGGGCCCGGATCCTCACGACGCGTCGGCGGGGGAACGCCGGGACCACCACTCGGCCACGGCCACCGCGGCCAGGACCACGAGGGTGACCTCGGCGGGAGCCCGGAAACGCAGCAGGCCGTAGAAGAGGGCCGAGATGAGCGTGACCACCACCACCGTGGAGAGCAGGGGCCACACCGGACGGGGCCAGCGGTGCATCAGGAAGGCACCGACCACGGCGAAGGGCACCAGCAGCCAGAAGGAGACGAAGCCGGCCCAGCCCACCGGGGGCTCCCGACCCTCGTTCTCGCTGTAGCGGATCATCGAGGCGGGGTCGTAGAGGCTCCAGGTGCGGGCCACCCGGATGGCGGCCACCCGTGGCAGGTCGCCCAGGTTGTCCTTGGCGTACTCGACGGCCAGGTGGCGGTAGTCGGCGTTGACCACCGACTGGTCCCGGAGCTGGTCGTCGGTGAAGGAACCCGGGGGCAGGCAGGCGATGTCCCACAGGCCGGGGTCGGGGCCGTCGTACTGGCGGTCGCAGTTGGCCCCGATGAGGGTGAGCCCGTCGTTGGTGGAGATCAGCACCGGCTTCTCGAAGCGGGAGGCGTTGAAGGCCATCCACGGCGCCAGGACCACGGCCCCGGCCAGGGCGGCCGCGCCCAGGCGACCCAGCCGCGGTCCCCAGGCCCCCCGCTGGGCGGTCACCACGGGCACGAAGGCCAGGGCGCCGATGAGGGCCAGTTCGGCCCGGGCGAGGGACGCCACGCCCGCCAGGGCGCCCACCAGGGCCGCCTGGGGGACGCTGGGGCGGTCGAGGAAGGCGTAGACGGCCCAGAGCAGCAGGGCGACGCTGAGCACCGTCAGGGTCTCGGCCATGATCACGGCGTCGTTGGCCCAGAGGTTGGGGTAGAGGGCGGCCACGACGCCGGCCAGCAGGGCGAGGCGGTCCCGGTCGGCACGGTGCCAGGCCATCCGTCGGGCGAGCAGGGCGATGGCCACCACGGCGAACGTGCCGTAGAGGGCCTGCACCAGGCGCTGGGCCAGCACGCTCCTGCCGAACACCAGGGCGGTCGGCGTCTGGGACAGGGCCGTCAGGGGAGCGTGGTCGGCCGCCTCACGCGGGTGCTCGGGATGCCGGAAGCCGTCGCCCTCGGCCAGGGTCTGGGCCTGGGTGGCGTAGTAGAGGGCGTCGCTGAACTCGACCTCGTCGGACCACTTGGCCACGCCGATGTAGGCGACGCGGACGCTGAGGGCCAGCAGCGCCACCAGCAGGAGGCGGGTCCAGAAGCGTCGGTCCCCCCGCACGGCGACCGGCCTAGGAGGCGGGCTCGTCGGCGGGGTGGGGGCGGGGCTGCTTGGGCAGGATCGGCGCGGCGCGGCCGGTGCCGGCCTCGCGGATCTCCTCCACGGCCTCGCCCTCCTCGTGGTACTCCTCCTCGACGTTCACGGCCCAGATGTCGTGGTCGGCGCCGAAGAGGTTCTCCACGGTGAGCATGGCCGTGTACATGGAGTGGTCCTGGTTGTTGTATTTGTGCATCCCGTTGCGCCCGACCGGGTGCACGTTGGGGGTGTTGGCCTCCAACCAGGTGCGCAGCGTGTCCACGTTCTCGGCGTAGGTCTCGTCGTAGGTGGGGTAGGCCTTGGGCATGCGCACGACGTAGCCCGCCTCGACGGCGCCGGCGTCGAGGAGACCGAGGATCTCCAGCTCCTCGGCCCCTCGGGCGATGAGGTCCTCGTCGGCCGCGCTCCACAACTCGTCGCCCTCGAACACGAAGTACTCCAGGCCGAGGCAGGTGCGCCCCTCCTTCACCAGGTACGGCGACCAGGAGCCGAAGTTCTGGATGCGGCCGACCTTCACGTCGGGGGAGTGGATGTAGATCCAGTTGTCGGGGAACCCGGCCTCCTCGGGCACCACCAGGGCCACGGTGAGGAAGTCGCGGTAGCTGATGTCGTCGGCGGCGGCCACCACCTCGGCGGGCACCGGCGGGTCCATGGCCTTCAGCAGGTGGGTGAAGGGCATCGACGAGATCACGTGGTCGCAGGGGTACTCCTGGCCCCCGGCCTCGACGGCCACGGCCCGGCCGTCCCGGTGGCGGATGCGGGTGACCGGCGTCTCCATGAGGACCTGCGAGCCCTGGGCCTGCACCTTCTCGGTGCAGCGCTCCCACATCATCCCGGGCCCGTAGCGGGGGTACTCGAACTCCTCGATGAGGCTGGCGATCTCCTTCTGGTTCCGCTTGGGGAGGACCGCGTTCATCACCGCCTTGAACAGCGAGAGGTTCTTGATGCGCTGGGCGGCCCAGTCGGCAGGCATCTCGTCGGCGTCCATGCCCCAGACCTTCTCGGTGTAGGTCTTGAAGAAGGTCCGGTAGAGCCGCCACCCGAACCGCGACGCCACCCAGCCCTCGAACGTGTCCTGGTTCTTCGGGGGCTTGATGCGCACCCACAGGTAGGACAGCACGCAGAGGAACGCCTCGATGATGCCGAGGTTGCGCAGGGCGTTGAACGCCTTCAGCGGGTAGTCGTAGTACTTGCCGTCGTAGAAGATCCGGCTCATCCGGGGCCGGAGCATGAAGTCGTCGTCGTCGAGGATCTCGTGCCAGAGCTCCTCGACCGGCTTGACCTTGGTGAAGAAGCGGTGGCCGCCGATGTCGAAGCGCCAGCCGTCACGCTCCACCGTCCGGCTGATGCCGCCGACGACGTCGTCGGCCTCGAGCACGGTGCTGGTGACGCCCCGCTTGCCCAGCATGTAGGCGGCGGTGAGCCCGGCAGGACCGGCCCCGATGACGACGACGTCGCCGGGGCTCTCGGCGGTGCTCGGCTCGGAGGCGGTGGCGTCGGGGGGCTGGGTCATCGGGGGTCTCGTTGCACCTGGGTCGGGATCGGTGGGCGTCGTGGGTCCGACGGCGGTCGGGGGCCACTCGGTCGGGGTGGTCGGGGTGGCGCCGGTACAGTCCCGGCCCGTGTCCGGAGACGAACGGGACGGCGCCAACGGGCGACAGGGCGACCCTGACGCTACCCCCTCGCCGACCTCGTCACCTACCTGGCTGGTGGTCTTCGCCGTCCTCGTCGCGGTGGCGGGATCGGCGGCCCGGTTCCTCACCGACTCGGCCCTCTGGCTGGACGAGGCCCTCAGCGTCAACATCGCCTCGCTGCCCCTCGGCGACATCGCCGAGGCCCTGCGCCACGACGGCCATCCGCCCGTCTACTACGTGCTCCTCCACGGCTGGATCGAGGTGGTGGGCGACGGCGACACCGCCGTGCGGGCCCTGTCGGGGCTCCTGGCCGTCCTCACCCTGCCCGTGGCCTGGTGCGCCGGCCGCCGAGCGGGTGGGCCCCGCCTGGCCTGGCTGACCCTGCTCGTCCTCGCCGCCCTGCCCTTCGCCAGCCGGTACGGCAGCGAGGCCCGGATGTACTCGCTGGTCATCCTGCTGGTCTTCCTCGGCTGGCTGGCGCTGCAGCGGGCCCTCGAGGCACCCCGGGTGGGCCGGCTGGTCGTCGTGGCCCTCGTGGCCGGGGCCCTGCTGCTGACCCACTACTGGTCCTTCTACCTGCTCGCCGCCGTGGGCCTCGTGCTCGTCGGGGCGTGGTGGCGGGCCGAGGGCGAGACCCGCTCGAGTCGGGGCCGGGTCGTCCTGGCCGTGGCCGCCGGCGGGATCCTCTTCCTGCCGTGGTTGCCCAGCTTCCTCGAGCAGGCCCGATCCACGGGCACCCCCTGGGCCGAGCCCGAGCGGCCGACCAAGGTCCTGGCCCTGCTGTTCTCCGACCTCGGCGGGGTCGACAACTCCGAGCGGATCCTGTTCGCCATGGTGCTCGGCGTGCTCGTGGTGTTGGGTCTCTTCGGCCGGGCCCTCGACCGGCGCCGGGTCGAGCTGGACCTCCACACCACGCCCGACGTGCGCTGGGAGCTGACCGTGGCGGGGCTGACCCTGGCCATCGCCGTGGCCGCCGGCTACGCCACCAGCGCCGGCTTCGCCCCCCGCTACCTGGCCGTGATCGTCCCCCTGGTGGTCCTGGCCGTGGCCTGGGGCCTGGTCCGCCTCGAGGGCACGGCCTCCCTGGCGCTGGCCCTCGCCGCCTATCTGGGGGTGTGCGCCCTGGGCACCGTCGACGTCATCACCTACGAGCGCACCCAGCTGGAGAGCATCGCCACCGTGATCGAGGAAGGGGGTGAGCCCGGCGACCACGTCGTCTACTGCCCCGACCAGCTCGGTCCCGCCGGCAGCCGGGCCCTCGACGGCGACTTCGTGCAGGTCACGTACCCCGACCTGGCCCCGCCCGAGCGGGTCGACTGGGCGGACTACGCCAACCGCAACGCCGCCTCGGACCCGCAGGCCTTCGTCGACGAGGTCCTGGCCCGGGCCGAGGGCCGGACGATCTGGCTGGTGTGGAGCGGCGACTACCTGACCCTCGAGCAGCAGTGCCCGGCCGTGCGCAGCCTGCTGGCCGAGGCCCGGCCCGGGTCCGCGCCGGCGGCCGGGGCCGACTCGGACCGGTTCTTCGAGCACGCCAACCTCCAGCGCTACCCGGCGTCGTGAGCCGCCTCTGGTCGCCGGCCCGCCGTGAGGAGCTGGCCGCGGCCCTGCCCGGCTGGGTGGTGGCCCGCCTGCTCGTGGCGGTGGGGTACGTCCTGGTCGCCGCCGCCGTCGACGAGCTGGCCGGAGGTCGGAACACGCCCGAGCTGGACCGGCACCTGTTGGCCTGGGACGCCGACTGGTACGACGCCATCGCCGACCGGGGCTACGGCGGCCTGCCCCCCGAGGCGGTCCGTTTCTTCCCGCTGTACCCGCTCCTGGGCCGGGGCCTGGGTTGGCTCCTGCTGGGCAACCAGGGTCTGGCCCTGGTCCTGGTGGCCAACCTGGCCGCCCTGGTGGCCGGGATGCTCCTCTACCGCCTGGCGGTCGAGGAGACCGGCGACGCCGAGCTGGGGCGCCGGGCGGCCTGGTTCCTGGCCCTGTTCCCCGGCGCCTTCGTCCTGGTGTGGGGCTACGCCGAGGCGGTCCTCCTGGTCGCCCTCCTGGGGGTGTTCCTGGCCCTGCGGCGACGGGCGTGGTGGCTGGTGGCCCTCTTCGCCCTCCTGGCCGCCCTGGCCCGCCCGCTGGGCCTGTTCGTGGTCGTCCCGGTGGCCTGGGAGGCCTGGCGGGCCTGGCGGGACGAACGGCCGGCCCCGGCCCGGGAGCGCACCGGCCTGGTCGCCGCCCTGGGTGCCGCCCCCCTCGGGGTGCTGCTCTACCTGACGTGGAGCGGCCTGGCCGGGCCGGGGTTCACCGCCCCGCTCACCGAGCAGAGCCCTTACCGGGGCGCGGTCACCGACCCGCTGTCCCGGCTGGTCGACGCGGCCGGCGACTTCGTCGGGGGCGACCGCCTGGGCGACCTCGTCCACCCGCCCATGGCCGTGCTCCTCATCGTGCTGGCCGTGGTCCTGGTCCGGCGCTGGCCCGCCCGCTACGCCCTCTACGCCGTCCCCGTGCTGGTGCTCTCGCTGAGCGCCGAGAGCTTCAACTCCCTCGAGCGCTACGGGTTGAACGCCGTGCCCCTGGTCCTGGCCCTGGCCACGGTCACCCGCCACCGGTGGCTCGAGCGCAGCGCGCTGGCGCTGGGCGCCGCCGGGGTGGTGGCCCTCGCCGCCCTGGCCTGGATCGGCAACTACGTCCCCTGACCCACCAGGTCGGTGCGGCGGATGATGAGGATGTCCTGGGTGCGCAGGCTGGCGATGCGGCTGCTCCAGCAGTCCACCACCTGCCGACCGGGGGCCCGTTCGAAGAACGTGGTCATGGGACCCTCCTGCTGGTAGGC
This sequence comes from uncultured Iamiaceae bacterium, assembly GCA_964438115.1. GTDB lineage: Bacteria > Actinomycetota > Acidimicrobiia > Acidimicrobiales > DATDAH01 > DATDAH01. The sequence continues at coordinate 3,549 of CAYTJS010000006.1, read as the reverse complement.
GTCGGCGCCCACGATCTGCTCGACGCTCCGGTCCTTCAGCACCACCTCGTAGCCGACCATGGGGTGACCGTACGGCGGGTCCCCTGTGGGACGGAAGAGGAGCTTCCTGGGGAACTCCTGTGGATCAGATCGAGGCGATGCGGCGGGGCGCCGACCGGGGGGCCCGCCGCGCCATCGCCCCGAGGCGGGCCAGGACCTGCTGGGCCCGGGCCCGCTGGCCCTCGTAGGGGGCGAGGAGGGCGAGCATCTCCTCGTCGTCGCCCCGCCGGCGGCCGGTGAGGGCGTGCACGACGAGGTGGGGGAGGTGGAAGTCCCCCACGATCACGGCGTCGGGGTCCCCGAAGGCCTCCTGGGTGGCCACCGCGGCGGTCCACGGGCCGAGCCCGGGCAGGGTGGTGAGCACCCGCCGGGCCTCGGCGGGGGAGCGGTCGACCAGGGCGTCGAGGCGGTCGGCCCGCCGGGCCACGGCCAGCACCACCTCGGCCCGCCGCCGCTCGACGTCGAAGCGGTGCAGGTCGGCGTAGCCCAGGTCGGCCAGGCGGTCGGGGCGGGGCGGGAGGAGCAGGAACCGGGGGCCAGGGGCCACGCCGCCGTGGGCCCGGGCCAGGCCTCGGTACGACCGGGCGGCCTCGAGGCCGGTCACCTTCTGCTCGAGGACGGTGGGGACGAGGGCGGCGGTCAGGGACCGGGTGGCGACCATCCGGCGGCCGGGACGGCGGCGCACGGCCTCGGCGACGATGTCGTGGTGGGCCACGAAGTCCTCGGGACGGTCGTCGGCGCCGACCAGGTCCGCCAGCCCCGCCAGGGCCACCTCGGCCCCCGAACCCCACGCGCGGGCCTCGACCGTCGTGACGACGCCAGTCGGTGTCGGTACCTGGACGGTCGCCGGCCCCGCCGGCGTCCAGGAGGCGCGCCACAGGCCGTCGGGGCCGAGACGGCAGGTGGGGTCACGGCCGCTGCGGGGCAGGGCCCGCAGGGTGGTGCGCAGGTCGACGGGTGGGACCTCGAGGACGACGGTGCGGGCCGGGCCCGCGGGGTCGCTCAATCGGCGACGGTCACCGAGATCATGCGGTCGCCGACCTGGATGGCCTGGGCCACCTCGATGCCCTCGGTCACGTAGCCGAAGAGGTTGTAGAGGGGCTGCAGCTTCTGGCGGCAGTCGTCGATGCAGATGAAGAACTGCGAGCCGTTGGTGTCGGGGCCGGCGTTGGCCATGGCCACGGCGCCGAGGGTGTACTCGCCCCGCACCGGCTCGTCCTCGAACCGGTAGCCCGGGCCGCCGCGGCCGGTGCCCTCCGGGTCGCCGCCCTGGATCACGAACTCGGGCACGACGCGGTGGAAGGTGAGGCCGTCGTAGAAGCCGTTGCGGGCGTTGACGACGAAGTGGTTGACCGTCGTCGGCGCCAGGGCCGGGTCGAGGTCGCAGACGATGGTGCCCTTGTCGGTCTCCAGGGTCACCACGTAGTGGCGGTCGGTGTCGATCTCGAAGGCAGGGGGTCGGGCCATCCCGCCATCCTGGCAGGTGGGTCGGCGGGGCCCCTAGTCGTCGCCTACTCGTTGGGGAAGTGGCAGGCCACGTAGTGGTCGGGGCCGACCTCGTGCATGACCGGCTCCTCCTCGGCACAGCGGTCCTGGGCCTTGGGACAGCGGGTGCGGAAGCGGCATCCCGACGGCGGTGCCACCGGCGAGGGCAGGTCACCCTGGAGCTTCTCGGCCACGCCCTCGGGCCGCACCGACGGGTCCGGGACGGGGATGGCCTCGAGCAGGGCGGTGGTGTACGGGTGGGCCGGGGCCTCGTAGAGGCGGTCGGGGGCGCCGACCTCGCACAGCTTGCCCAGGTACATGACCGCCACGCGGTCGCTGATGTTCTTCACCACGGCGAGGTCGTGGGCGATGAACACCAGCGTCAGGCCGTAGCGGGCCTTCATGTCCTCGAGCAGGTTGAGGATCTGGGCCTGGACCGAGACGTCGAGGGCCGACACCGGCTCGTCGCAGATGATCAGCTTGGGATCGAGCACCAGGGCCCGGGCGATGGAGATGCGCTGGCACTGGCCGCCGGAGAACTCGTGGGGGCGCTTGCCCCGGGCCACCTCGGGGTCGAGGCCGACGCTGCTGAGCACGTCGTCGACCTGGGCCCGGCCCTCGTCGCTGACCCCCGGGAAGTCCCCCTTGCTGGCCGGCAGGAGCAGCAGGACGGCGGTCACCACGGTGAAGGCCCCAGCGATGACGGCGAGCAGTCCTGAGGAGCCGACCGTCCACGCCCCGAGGACGAACACGGCGGTGCCGATGGCCCAGGCCCCGATGGCCTGGGACCGTCCGTCGCTGTCGCGGCGCCAGAGGGCGTCGGCCACCTGCTTCAGGATCCAACCACCGATGAGGGCCAGGGCGGCCACGAGGAGGGTGCCCACGGTGCTGTCGGCGGTGAGGAAGGCCAGGGTCAGCTCGCCGTCGCCCACGCCGAAGAGGTAGAGGACGCCCATCACGGCGAGGATCACCCCGATGAGGCCCAGGACGCCGGCGGCGAGGTAGCTGACCACGGCGGCGGCCGTGGTGGTGGCGGCCCGGTGCTCGTGGGCGGGCTCGGCCCACACGGCGAGGGGCTCGGCCACGATGTCGCCCACCTTGCGGCGAGGGTTCAGCGACGAGATCGGGTCCTGGAAGATCATCTGCATGCGCGTCCGCACGCTGCGCAGCTCCTCACCCCCGAGGGCGGTGAGCTCCTCGCCCTGGAACGTGACCGACCCGCCGGTGGGCGACGGGAACTGCATGAGGGCCCGCCCGGTGGTCGACTTGCCGCAACCCGACTCGCCGACCAGGCCGAGGGTCTCGCCCTCCTTGACGTCGATGCTGATGCCGGAGACGGCGTGGACCTTGAGGCCGCTGCGACCGACGGGGAACTCGACGGTGAGGTCCTCGGCCCGCAGGATGGTCTCCTCCGCGGGGCGTAGGTGGGCGGTGCCGGTACCCGCCATCAGGCCACCCCTCCGTCCACGGCCGCCTCCGCCTCGTGCCGGGCACGGGCCTCGTCCCCCTCGGGGGTACCGACCGGGAACCAGCAGGCGAACTCGTGGTCGCCGCCGGGGCCGGGTTCGAGCACGGGCTCCTCCTCGTGGCACTGGGGCTGGGCATAGGGGCAACGGGGGCTGAAGTTGCAGCCCTTGGGGGGCGAGACGAGGTTCGGCGGTCGCCCGGGAATGACCTCGAGGCGGGTGTGGCTGCGGTGCTCGAGCTTCGGGATCGACTTGAGCAGGGCCTCGGTGTAGGGGTGCCGGGTCGACGAGAAGAGGACGCTGGTCGGGGCCTTCTCGACGATCTTGCCGGCATACATCACGGCGATCTCGTCGGCCCGGCCCGCCACCACGCCGAGGTCGTGGGTGATGAGGACCATGGCCATGTGGCGCTCCGTCTGCTGGGCCTTCAGCAGATCGAGGATCTGGGCCTGGACGGTCACGTCGAGGGCGGTGGTGGGCTCGTCGGCGAAGAGGAGCCGGGGGCCGCAGGCCAGGGCGATGGCGATCATCACCCGCTGGCGCATGCCGCCGGAGAGCT